>DASTWL010000062.1 GCA_035765895.1 Verrucomicrobiia bacterium
CGCAGATCGATGAGGCTCATGTCCACGCCGTCCAGCAAAATGCGCCCGCTCGTCGGCCGGTGAAATCCCGTGATCAGGCCGGCCAGCGTGGACTTGCCGGAGCCGCTGGGACCAATCAGGCCGATGGTTTCACCCGCGGCGACCCGAAACGTGAGGTGCTGCAATGCCGGCGGCGCATCGCCGTCGTCGCTCGC
This sequence comes from Verrucomicrobiia bacterium, assembly GCA_035765895.1. Lineage (NCBI taxonomy): Bacteria > Pseudomonadati > Verrucomicrobiota > Verrucomicrobiia > Verrucomicrobiia bacterium. The sequence continues at coordinate 195 of DASTWL010000062.1, forward strand.
GTAGCGGAAGCTGACCGCTTCAAAGACAAACTCGCCCCGCACCGGTTGAACGCATCGTTTGCCGCGATTTTCTTCAATGTCCGGACAGGCGAGGACTTCGCCAATGCTGCGCAGTCCATCGAAGCCGCGCGTGATGAGCGGCAGCATGGCATTCAACTGCATGACCGCCGCCATGATCGCGTTGAAGTATCCCGCCAGCAGAACCAGGTCGCCCGGCGTCAGCGGCAGGAGTCCGCGATAACTCAGCAATGCCGCCGCGCTCAGGCCGGCGAGATTGAACAGCATCAAAACCGCCCAGCCGGTGGCCCCGAACGTGCCCGCCACAAAGTCAAACGCACGGGCGGCGCTGCGGACGCTGGCAAACCGGTTCTCCAGGCGCGCCACCTCTTCTGCCTCCGCGGCGTGGGCGCGGGTGATGGGAATCATGCTGATCATCCCCAGCACGAGCGAGTTCATGCCCTCGATTTCCCGGCGCAGGTTCTCGTTGTGCTGCTGCAGGCGCCCCGCCAGGCAATGGCGCACAAGCCAGATCAGCGGCACGAAGAACAGGAACACCGGCAGAAACGCCGGCACGCGCCACGCCGTGACGCCCAGCGCCACCAGAATCGTTACCGCCGCAAAGAAGCCAACGTCCACAATCTGGCGGCTCAACATCTCAACGGACTCCACGTCGCGTGTGACCTTCGTCTGCAAAGCGCCGGTGCTGGCCCGGCTGTGGTAACTGATTGAAAGCATCTGCAACCGCCGCACCAGCGCCGAGCGCAACCGGACCTCCATGTTGCGGATGCCCCGGCTCAGGCAATGGACATACGCGGCCGCACTCGGAATGTTCTGGGCAATCGCCACCGCACCGACGGCGGCGTTGAGCCAGAGCGAGCGCAGTCCGCCGGCGCGTTGCCGGGCGATGAGGTCAATGATGTTTGCCGTAATGACGGGCAGAATCCAAACGGGGCTGGCCTTTAACACATAGGAAACCAACGCCAGCAACATCCAGCGGCGCTCAGGGCGATAAAGCTGATACAGCGTCCACCACGGACGCCGGTCATCAAACCGCATGTCCACCGGATCGGGTTCCATGGGCGAATTCAAGAGGTGCGGCCCGCGGCCGCCTGACGGGCCTTTCGCCGGCCATGGGAAAACAACAGCCACCCCACGCCAAACATCATCCCGCCACAGAAAAGAAATGCGAGCCGGCCGCTGAACGGGTTCGGGATGGCCATGAGCAGCAGAATGAAGCCGCCATACACCAGGCACAGTGCGCCGAGCAGTTTGTAAATCGCCGTCTGCACGCCTTCAACACCGTGCTTGTCCACCGGCGTCGCCAGATTCGTGAAGAAGTGCTCAATCCTTTCCTGCTCCGGCACCGGCGCGGACTTGTAGAACAGGCTCGTGAAGAAATACCACGCCGAGCCGATGATGACTGTGCCGCCGAGCGTGGTGACAGCGAGCTTGAGGTAGGTGGTCTCATCGCCATTGAGTCCGCGCAGCCATTGCAAGGCATTGGCAATCCGAGGCGAATCCATCACGCCGAGCACAGATGCAGCCGATGCGAAGTGCTGAAAGTCATGTGAAGGATTATTCGGGTCTAAAAGCCAGGAGAAGGCATACGACACCAGTCCCGCGACGAGCCCCGTGCTCCACGCCGACCAACCCGGAGTGCGTTTGCAAAAGAGCCCGTAAATCAGCGGCAGGGCCAGCGGCATGAGCAAATTGGCCGCGAGCTGGTTCACAAAGTCAAACAGGTTCGTCTCGCGGAAGCGATTCACGGTCAGGGCCAGCACGATGATGATGACGCCAAACAGCAGTGTGCAGAGTTTGCCCGCCACAAGGAGGTGCTTTTCGGAGGCATTCGGACGAAATATCGGCTTGTAAAGACTGCGGATGGCGATGCCGACATTTTTGTTCAGACCGGCATCCATGCTGGTCACCGTGGCGCCGAGCATCGCGGACAGCAGCAGGCCGAGCAGCCCCTGGGGCATCACATCCATGGAGACCGCGACAAACGCCGCTTCGTGTGGCTGCTTGAGCGCCGGGAAGTCTGCCGCGAGATTGGGATGCATGATGGTGGCGGCCATCGACGGAATGAACCAGATGAGCGGCCCCAGCAGCGTGCCAATCAATGGAATCAACACCATGCGCCGCGCGTCGCGGTCGCTGCGCGTCATCAGATACATCGTCGCGCGTTCCATGTTGTTTTCGTCGGAAAATTTCAACCACATCGTGGCCACAACCCAGATCACGATCAGTTCGGGCCGGGCCAGTTCGGTCCAGCGGAAATGCGCGGATGGCACTCTGGCCACCAGGCCGCTCAGCCCGCCAATCTCCGGCCGCACCAGCACCATGATTGCCGTGCAAAGCGTGACCGTCACAATCAGGAACGCCTGCACGAAGTCGCTCGCCAGCACCGCCCACGAACCGCCCGCGAACGCCACCAGCGTCACGACCAGGCCCAGCACGATGAGGATCAGGTTCATCTCCTGCCCAACGAGCGCGGCCAGTGGAACGGCAAGAAAATGCGGCAAGGCGCCCGCCAGCTGCACCAGCCACCCGGACAATTCATGCAGCTGCACCTCAAACACGGACGCCATGAACACGCCGATGGCATTCAAACCGACGCCAGCGAACAACAGCAACAGCGGCAGTTTGATCCAGGTGTAGAACTGCTCGTTGAACGGCCCGTAACGCAACCGCACGCCTTCCATCCACGTGATCACCCGCATGCGCCGGAACCGCACACACGTCACGGTGATGGCGACGAACAGGCCCAGGATCGTGGCGTAAAAAACACACAGCACGAGCGGCCCCGTTTCATAAACCTTTCCGGCCGCGCCCGTGAACGTCCAGGCGCTGAAACTGAAAATCCACGCTGAGGCACCCGTCAACCACCAGGGCATCGCACCACCGGCCCGGAAATAATCCGACGTGTCCCTGCTCATGCGCCGGAACACGACGCCAATGACCAGCATGAAGACGAGGTAGAAACCGATGATGACGTAGTCAAACGGAGAGATGCCACCCCGCATCCCCGCGGCCGGAGCGCCCGCCACCGCCGGGGCCACTTCCGCGCCGACGGCGGAGAACCCGGTCAACGCCCCAACTCCCAGGCCCAAAAGCAGCAGGGCTCGCACGGTCTGAATCAGCTTCACAGGCATTCGGTAAATGGGCATACCGCCAACCGCAAGGCACAAACCGCTTTCCCAGTTAAACTGTGTCCTTTTGGTTTCGAGTGGTTTGGCGTTTCCGCGGCCGCGACCTAATCGTGCGGCCGGGTGATTCGGATCACTTGCTGGCGGGCGTCATAAGGCACCTCGCACGCGGCGCCGTTGACAATCACCCGTTCTGGCCGGCTCGCCGCGCGCAGCCGCACATCCATGGTTGGCTGGCCTTGCAGCAGGACATTCAATGTGCCCTGCCGGTCTCCGGCCGTGAGAAAGACTTTCGACAGCGAATCCAGCACCACCTTGTCATCGCGCCGCAGGTAACTGCCCTGGGCGATAAAGCAGCGTGAAACCGCATCTGGATCACCCTGGTCACTGTCGCCGGCAAACGTCAGCGCGGTGAGGCAGGCATCCGTCTCCCAACCGTTGACCTTGAGATTCGCGTTGCGGTGCATGATGCGGCCATCGGCCTGCAGGTTCAGATACACGTCGGTTGTGGTGCCTGCCTGTCGAACCCGCACGCCGATGTAGTTTTCCCCGGTCAACCGCTCCAACTGCGGCAGGTGGTTCTGGTTGGTTGCATTCACCAGCAGAATGGCGGTGATGAATTTCGTGCGGCGGGTCTGCTCTGACGGCGCGAACGCAAAGTAGGTGACTTTGGCATCGGGGTCGTGATCCTTGAGGCCGGTCTTTTCGACGAGCCGCATGTCCTCGGGGTAATCCGATGGCAGACCGGCATTCGGAAACGGTCGCGGAAACAGCGGGCGCACCCGCACCTGCGCCGTCCGCTTCGTGACCGTCAAATCCAGTCCGTCCCGCTTTGCCTCGCCATCCACGTGCAGCAGCCACTCGAATTTTCCGGGTTCGAAGGTCTTTAAATCATCAATGATCAGAATCACATCGCCCAGCCAGAGAAAATGACGGTAATTGCGGATGAACAAATGGGATGTCGGCCCGGTGGCATCGGCCAGAACATATTTCAAATCCCCTGCGTCCATCAGGTGCGACACGGTGCCGGGGAACTTCGAGCCGAAATAGGTGTCCTCCGGATTTTCCGCCATGCCGTCGAACAACACGACGTTGTGGGCCCGGCTTTGGCGGTAGTATTCGTCGTATTCAGGGCGGCTGTAGCTGCAATTCCCCGAATCAATCAGCAAATTTTCGCCATCGTGAAACAGGATGAATGAGCCCGCATCGGCATGGGAATGGTTCCAAGTCATGCCGGATTTCACCGCCAGCAGCGTGGCGTTCTTGTTCCACGAGGACCGCAGCGTGGCCCAGCCCATGTCGCCATAAAGGTTCGACGGTGGCAGGCCGGGCGCGGCCGGCTTTGTGGCCATTTCCGCCTCACCGGGGAAATACACCAGGCCGAAGGGCGACGTGCGGTCCAGCCCTTCGCGATACTGTGCGGTGCGGAGCTGATTCAAATACCATAGCAAGCGTGGCTGGTGAAAACCATTCGCCCAGAGCAGCGCCACGGGCCGGCTGCCATCGGCATATAGATTGCCGTCCCCGAAGTTCAGCGACATCACCTTGTCGTCGGCGGGATACGAGGTGTTGATGAAGAAATCACCAATCCGGTCCAGCATCGGAATCTCCGGCGGCGCGGGCGCCGCGAGCGCATGATTCCAAGCCAGGCGGAAGAACAGATACTGCGACAGCGCAAAGGAGGCGTAGTTCACACTCTCGTAAAAGCCGCCCTGCGGGTCAAAGGTGCGCGGCTTGTTGTCAAGCCGGCTGCCCGCGAAATCGAACCACTCGACCGAGCCGCCCGAGATGCGCGCCAGCCAGTCCTGCGCCCGCGGCTCCTCGTCCATGACCGCCAGTGCCGCAATGCCGGCATCAAAAACACAGGCGCTCCACCAGTTGTGCCCCATCGAATCGAGCGCGTGAATGCGGGTTTCGCCCAGCATCCAGTCATCCAATGTGGGCAACACTCCAAGGTCAACGATGCCCTTGGCGATGGCCTTGCGTTCGTCCGGCGAAAGCGCGTCATAAATCGCATCAAAGGCGACAGCGGTTTCAAAGCAACTGTGCGCCGTGCCCAGACCGGCGTGCCACGATGGATCACGCCGAAGCAGCACGGGATCGCCCCAATTGGGCTGGGTGCACTCGCGGCTCAAAACAGCGCGCGCCTTCAGGGCAAAGCGCTTGTCGCCCGTCATGCGGTAGGCAAGACCAAGTTCCTCCAGCGAATCCAGTCCCGGGTTCCCCCGCTCCAGATCTTTGGTCGCGCGAACCAGCAGATTCGACCACGCGCGGGCACTCGATGGCTCGCTGGCAATTCGCTCCCTCAGCCGGGTCATTTGCTCCGGCGTGAAGAACAAGCGTGGATGTTCGCCACGCACGACCAGGGGTTGAACGGCTGCTGAAAGCCCCGCCGCCAGGAAGGCAACGCCCGTCAGAATAATAAAAACTGCTTTCGTATTCATGCCTCAGAGCCCGGCCGGTAATAAAAATAGTCAAAATCCGCCACGGCACGCGTGCCGCCGACATCCTGGGCGCAAACGCCTATCATGGCACCCGTGAAACGCAGCGTGCCGCCGTAGTCGTCTGAGAGTTTGGACGCATCGAGCACCGGACCGATGTTGCACCACGACCGGCCATCCGACGACGCACTGAACTGGAGCCGTTCGCAGTCGAAGCGGGCGCGCAGGAAGACCTGTTTCCAGTCGTTGATGGCAACTTGACTGTCCAGCAGTTCATCGTAAACGCCGTCATCGGTCAGCACGATGCCGAGCACTTTGCCGAGTTTTTCATCATGTGTGACGCGCAGATAAAAATGCTGCCGCGTGTCGTAGTAGCCGATCAGCCCCGCCATCTGCGTGAAGTGCGTGGGAGCGAACTCCAGACACGTTTCGACCGTGAATTGAAAGTGTTGAACGCGCCGCGCGATCAAACTTTGCGTGAACAGCGAATGCATCGAATCACGCCCGCGCAACCGGAGCCAGCCGGGCCGTTCGGTGAGAGAAAGCCACGATTCATCCGGCGGCACCCGCAACGAACTCCAGCGCAGATCAAGCATCTCCGAGCTGAAGTCATCATGCCACGAGGCGCCGTCGTCCGAGCCGGCCGCCAAATCATTCCGGGCGGATGGAATTCCCGACGAGACTCCCAAAGCAACCTTCGGCGCCGGCCATGTTTCCTGCGGCCTTGTCTCGCCCGTCGCCAGACGCAGCCAGCCATCGCGCCATTCCACGCGCTGGAGGCAGGTTTCGCGCCCCAGCATGCAGCGATGGCCCGCATGCGCCTCCGCCGAAGCCGTTTTGTCCGGCGAAGCGAGGTTTTTGCCCGCCTTGGTCCTGATGGGCCGGCTGGCCAGGTGCGCGAGATACCATTCACCCGCGGGCGTCTCAACGAGTTCCCCGTGCCCGGCCTTTTGGAGCATGAGCATCGCGTCCTCGCGCGATGTCAGCACGCTTGGCTGCGGATCCAGTTCGTAAGGCCCGAGAAGGTCCCGTGCGCGCGCCATCGAGATGCCGTGATTCCAGCCGGTGCCCCCCTCGGCGAGCATCAGATAATACCAGCCGTCGTGTTTATAAAGGTTCGGTCCCTCGGTGAGGATGTTTGGTTTCTCCAGAATCTTGGTCTGCGGTCCGGCCAGCTTGCGTGCGGTGGCGTCGTATTCCTGAATCACGATGCCCGCGAAGCGATGACGGCCCTTGCGGAAATCCCATTCCATGTTCACGAGCCACTTGCGGCCATCGTCATCATGAAACAGCGACGGATCGAAGCCAATGGAGTTCAGCTCCACCGGCTCGCTCCACGGTCCACAAACATTTCGGGCCGTCGTGAGGAAAATCCCGATGTCCTTGAATGGCCTGCCCATCCCGGTCTGCCGGATGTTTGTGTAAACGAGCCAGAATTGCCCGTCCGCATGGCTCAACGACGGCGCCCAAACGCCCGCCGAATCCGCGACGCCGCGCAAATCGAGCTGCGACGTCCGGGTCAATGCATGTCCGATGAGCTGCCAGTTGGCGAGATCGCGCGAGTGATGAATCGGCACTCCCGGAAACCACTCGAAGGTTGAGTTGGCGATGTAGTAATCCTCACCCACCCGGCAGAGGCTTGGATCAGGATGAAAGCCCGGCAGAATGGGATTCCGAATCGCAGGCATCGTTATCGCGTGTGGACCAAATTCTAGCCGACTCCGGAGGAGGGCCAAAGCGGTTTCGCTTTCGGCAAAAACCCGCAAAGCCCTTTACCACCATCCCTCGAACTGGAACAAAGCCCGGGACAGCGCCTCCATGAGGAAATAGTCGCCCCAGCTCGAGTAGGCGACCCGATTGCCGTAGGCACTCCGCAACACACCGCGGCATCGTTCGTCGGCATTCAGGTAGTCCGGGCCACAAATGCGGTTTAACAGGGCATGCAGGGCCTGCTGGATCGCCGCGTCGGCTGCCCCTTGTATCCGCAATTCCTGAAAGCCACAGACGGCCACGGCGGCCGCCGAGGCGTCCCGGACCCGTTCGGCGCCAGCCGGCAGCCGGAAGTCCCAGACCGGCACCACTTCAGCGTCGAGCTGGGCAATGAATTTGCGCGCCAGCCGCAACGCGGCCTCGAGATACTTCGGATCGCCGGTGTGGCGATGACTGAGCGCAAATCCATAAATGGCCCACGTCACCCCGCGCGCCCAAAAGGAATCGACGGAATGACCGCAGTAGTTGTCACCCCCGACTGGCCGGCCGGTTTGCAAATCAAAGCGAAAGGCGTGATACACCGAACCATCAGGCCGAATGAAGCATTTCAAGGTGGTATCAGCCTGCCGCACGGCGGCGTCGTAATACTTGGAGCGTCCGGATTCACGCGCGGCCCAGTAGAACAACGGCAGGTTCATCATGCAGTCGATGATGGCCAGGTTGTCCTGCTCGGCGGTGTCCAGGCGGCCCCAGGCGCGGATGAAATTGCCAGTCTGGTTGAAACGCTGGTAGAGCGCCTCAGCCGCGGCCAAACCCACTTCCCGATGTGCCGGGTCGCCGGTCAACTTGTGGAGCGCCACCGAATAGAGCGTGTAAAGGAATCCGGCATCGTGATGCATGTCGAGGAAGCGCTCCGTCGCCTTCTCGCGATACAGCGGCGCCAGACGCAGGGTATGGTTCAGGAAGTATTCGTCCTTGGTCTGCCGCCAGGCGAGCAACGCCATGCCCGTGAAGAAGGATGACGTCCAGTTGCCGATATCAAAGAAACCTTCGGTGAAGGTCTCGTAACGCCCGTCCTCGGCCCACGCCCAGGTTTTCGGCGCATCCGCCAGATCCGCAATGTTGCGGCGCGTCTTGCGCACACACACCTCAAAAGCGTGCCGCAACGTTTCCTGCGCCAACGGCAGCGGCTGCACCGCCGGCGTGCCCGTAATTGTTCCTTCACACATGGTCTTTGCGCAAATCTCCCAACCTCGCGGTGATTGATTTGCGACAACGAATAAACACAATTCGCCACGCTTGCGACAGCATCGCCGTGTTTACACCGTTAAGTCGGAACTTCCATCGGCGGCCAACGCCTCACGTCGGGCGAGGAAAGCAGCAAACTTCAACCGCGCGCCGTTTTCCGGGGCAGAGATTTGCCGTCCTGCCAGAGGCTTTCCACCAGAATGCGGCAGGGCGCGGGCGGCTCACCGCGCTCGTTGACGTTGACCAGGCCGACCAGCATCTCCACCGCGGTGCGGCCAATGGCTTCGCCATTTTGGTTGATGCCGGCGTCCACCGGAATGTCGCTGATGGAAGTGCCGGCCACGGCAATGTCCTCGGGAATCCGGTAGCCCAGTTCACGGATGAACGCAGGAATCAGAATGTCCGTCGTCAGCACGGCATCCGGCTTCGCCTTCACCAGCCAACGTCGCAGCGCATCCTTCACTTTCCCCGGCTGCCGGTGATACGCCTCCTCCTCCGTGATGAGCAGCGACTTTACACTGCGCAATTTCAACAACTGCTGGGCCGCGTAAAAGCCGCCCGTGTAATTGCCGCCAATGTTCCGGTCAAGATGGTCGCCCACCACCATGCCGATGCGTTGATAGCCATAGCTGCTGATTTTCTTCAACGCCATCACCGTGGCGCGCTGCTGGTCGGATGTCACCAAATGCGAATCGGGGCTCGGCACCGACAGGCCGAAGCGAATGATGGAAAACTTGCTCCAGTCGAAGCCGCCCCAATCGGGCACGGAAGGATGCGGTGGAATCAGGACGCCGCGCACGCCGCGGGTGAGCAGGATGCGCTCGAAGCGCTCGGCCGTGATGTCCGCCGTCCAGCGGATTTCCTCCAGCCGATAGCCAAATCGTTCCGCCGCCGCCGAAGCGCCCCGCCAGTAGGCATCAAACTCGCGATGCTCGGCCCGGAGCCGATCCGGCTGGTCCCAGTGATTCAACCAGACCAGTGAACTCTGCACCCGCACTGGCCGCTTGCTGTGGCGATACACCACCAACGACGACAACAGGGGGTCCGGCCGGTAGCCCATCTGATCGGCCACCTTTTTGATTTGCTCGCGGCGCGGCGCCGGAATGGACGGATGATTCCGGAGTGCGAGTGAAATTGTGACATGGGACACACCGACCCGGGCCGCCACGTCGCGCAACGTGACCCGCCCAGGCTGTCGGACGGCGGCACCGGATTTGTTTGAATCCCGTTCCATGGGTGATGCGGCCGGAGCTTGGCGCGAAGCGGCCCACCGCTTCAAGGGCAAACGCGCTCGACGGCACTCAACCAATGGGCTGCATCACCCCAGACCGCTCATCATGCAACAGTCTTAGATCCAATCCATCCAGCACCAGCACCCCCTGCAACGAGGAGATCAAATCAGGTTTGCTCCACGACCAAACAATGTCCCCCGCAGGATTGAACTCGAGCAACTGCACACCCGAATGGCCGTAGCCGGGACCGTGGCCCTGCCAGTTCGCAAGCACCACATCGCCATTGGGCAGCAGTTGAAACATGGCGTAGAAGAATGGACGCACTTGATCCGGGACCTGATCCTTGCCGCCGAACTGGCGGAGGATTTTCCCGTTCGTGTCCAGTTCCACCACAAACGCGCCGTAACCCGCCGTCACGAGCAGGTTCCCGTTCGGGACTCGCAGCGCCTTCCACGCGTGGTAAAAGCCCTCAACTGGAAATTCCCGCAGATATTTGCCGTCGGGCGTCCCCTCCCGGATCCGGTCGTTGCAGGACATCAGATACGTCCCCTGCCCTGTCTGCCGTATGAGGCGCACATAGTCGCCGGGGAAAACCGCACGCCGCACCTCGCGGTCGCTGGCATCGAGTTCCAACACCACGACGCCTTTGGTCCCGGCCATGTCCAAACCAGCCATTAGCGTATGCCCGTTGGGCTGGCGTCGCACCGCCGTCACACCGGCGAGGTCCGCAAACTCTTTCACCACCCGCGCCCGCGCGATGTCAAATTCTGTGTAGCCGTGGTAATGCCCGATCAAAACCCGGCCATCACCAGTCAGCTGCATGTCGCGCGCCTGGGGATGCCCGATAGGCACGAGCCAATTCTTTGACGCATCGCGTTCGTTTATGTGCAACAGGGACGCGTGGCCTTCGTCGATGGCGAGGAATTCGTGCTGAATGCATGCCGCGTTCGCTTCGTTCATGAGGAGTTGCATCTATTCCGGTTACAGCCCGATGGCTTCGCCATCGCCATCGAGCGATGACAGCAGCATGTCACAAACGGTCACCGTGCGAGCTGTCGCGCTCACATGGGTGCACGTTTGGATGACGCCATCGTCGGCGACAATGTGCGAACGGAACCAATGATCAACCGGCAGCGCCCTCCAGACTTCAGCTAAGTTCAAATCCGCCAGCGCCGCCCGGAACCGGGAATGTTCCACGATGAAAATATCCTCCACGTTGTGCGGGGCGACCACCACGCCCCGCATGCGCGCACACGAAAGTAGAATCCACAGCCAGACACGGGTGGAATCGTTCTTCTTTCCGCCGCGCTCCGCCACAGACCGTTGCCATTCGGCAGCGTCCACTGGCGTGACAATCATCGCAGCCAAAGTTGCGAGAGCCAACAGGTGCAAGAGTTTCATTGTGTCGGCAGCTTGGGTTTCAAATGTTCAGCGGGGCGCGGCGTTTCCGCGCCTTGCTCCATCCGTTTCAGCTCATTTCGTCAATCGAAAGGTTTGGACCACAGGAACCGCTGACTGCAAACGCGGTGGAATTGTCCGTCCATATTGCCACGCCACGACGGCAACCTGAACCGGCCACCGCGTGCGGGGTGGCAGCGCAATGAACCGCAGGGTGTTTCCGTCCACCTCTGCGGGCCCTTCGCGGACATAATAATAGACCGGCACACCCGCATCCGAAGTGGCGTTGAGTTTGAGTTGCTTCGTCCCCGCCGGCTGGTCCGGAACCGGCGGGAAGTTGAGATGTTGTTCCGCCCCTTCCGTGAGTCGCAGGGGGATGGTCAACAACCCTTGCTGCACGGCGCTCTTGTAATGCGCATCGCCGGGGTGACTGGCCAGCAGCCAGATGTCGCCCGCCCGCCGGTCCGCCGCCATGCTCGAGTGGTTGAAGCGAATGGCAAACGTATCGGGCGTCAGTTGCTGCACCGGTCCGGAAATCCGCGAGAGCACAACCGGGCCGCCCTTGGTGGCGTGCCCCAGCGGCGCTCCATTGGTCAGACCGGTCCATTTGGCCGGATTATTGCCCGGCGGCACCGCCTCGAGAAAAGCGCCCCGTAGTTGGAAAGTGAGTGCATCACCCAAGGGCGGTAGCTTGAGAAAAACCTGCGCATGCGTGTTCGGTGTCTGGGGAACCACCCTGCCAGCCTGCACAAAGCCGACTAATTGAGGCCGTTTGCCATGCTGGGGATTGAAGCGCTCCGTTGCGCGCGCCATTTCGCGGTCAAAGCACCAGAACGCCTCTTGGCGGTCGCCGTCATACGCTGCAAAAGGTGATGCGGGGGCGCGTGGCGCTTCATGTGGCCGCCAGCGGTCCACCAACCAGCCACGCTGTGGATCGACGGGCCTCAATGGGACCAGCCCTGCCGGCGGCATCTCACCTGGCAATCGCTGCTCAGCAGCCTTGCGAATGAACATCGCGAGAAAGCGCACCAGTTGCCCGGAATAATCAAAATGTCCATGTCCCTCGTCACCCAACAGCGCCACCGGCGCGTCCGGATGCTTCGCCCGAAAGGCCATGGCCGGGGTCAGCCGGTCTTCCCACCACTCGTATTCCCCCATCACCATCAGCCCTGGAATGCCATCAATACGACGGCTCCCCCAATCCACGTTCGGTCGTCCATTGCCAACAAGCGTGGTTTGCGGTGCGTCGCCGTGAACCGACAGAATGGCCAGCGTGCGCTCCGGGTTCCACGCCGCAAAATTCCAGGGAAAACTGGCCATGGCGGAATGTCCAACGACAACGACGGGTGCATCCGCCAGTTCGCCATAGCCTGATTCGGCGGCCAAGGCCTGCAACAAGGCGGCAAACTTGACGTTGGTTTCGGCGTTGTTGGTCGCGTTCTGCCAGGTGTCGAACGTCGGAGCGATGTAAAGTTCGGCCATCCCCAACTCAGTGAGCGTGCTGCGGAAAGTGGGGTGCTCCAGAATCCCTTCCTCGATCATGTTGTTCTGACCGAACACAACCGCCCGCACGCGCCGGCAGTTCGGCGGGATCCAGAGAAACGCCCGCGGATGGGCTGCGCCATTTCCCAACGTGACGGCGGTCACTTCCTGCGACCATTGCCAATCCGCGGCCAGCGTCGAAAACACGGCTGCGGCGCCCAGCCACAGAATCACCAGCCGATGCGTTAATTTCTTCATTTTGCCGGATCGCGTAACGCGGCGATCGTCTTGTCGGTGAGGGGCAGCATGCGCATCAACTACGCTGACCAGACGGCCGCGGCAACGCTGAAAGGACTTTCCCTGTAAACTCGCAGTGCGATTCGGCGTCCGGCCGCCGGCAGATCGACGACCATGGCCGAATCATGCAGTTGAATGCAGGGGCGGAACCGGCCAGGTCGACCGTCCCACCCAGACCGACCGCATGGTTCCGCTTAGGCACGCGGGCGGGAGAATGCAGGCGCTGGCCGGCCGGCTTCTATTCTTTGGGCTGGGCACCCTGCCGGCCGAGGAATTTCATGACCGCCTCGTGGCGCGAGTGCACCTGGAGCTTGTTGTAAATGTGCTGCAAATGGGAGCGCACGGTGTCGAGGCTGATGCCCATGTGTTCGGCGATCTCCTTGTAAAGATTGCCCTTCGCAAGCTGGGAAAGAATCTCCGTCTCGCGTTTCGTGAGCGCTTCCATTTCTGCGGATGCTTCCGCGGCACCGAGATGGCGCTGGTGAAAGAACAGCACCACCTTGCGGGCAATCTCCGGCGACATCGGCGACCCGCCCTTGAAGACGTCATGAATCGCGCTGACAATCTCCGACGGCCGTGCCCGCTTGAGCAGATAGCCCGTCGCTCCCGCCTGGAGGGAGTTGAAAATCTGCTCGCTGTCCTCATAGACCGTCATCATGACCAGATGCAGCTTCGGATGACGGATCTTGAGTTCGCCCACCAGCTCGATGCCGCTGCGCCCGGGAAGATTGATGTCCACCAAGGCGACATCGACCGCCTCACCCCGGAAGTTCTTCAGGGCCGCCTCCGCACAATCAAACTGCGCCACGCAGCGCAGGCCGGGGGCGTTCTCCAGAATTTCCACGAGCGCATCACGCACCGGGGCGTCGTCTTCGACAATGGCTACTCGGATTGGCATGGCTCAGGTCAGGCGGAGGATGAGGACGGCGCGATGGCCGGCCCGCGGGTTTTCGGGTCGTGGTTGGGAACCACCGGCAGTTTGACGTGCAGGCAGACCTTCGTGCCGTGACCGGGCAGGGATTCCACGCGACACCCACCACCGATGGCGGCGAGACGGGCGTTCAGGTTCGCGACCCCGTTGCCGCTGGCCGAGGTGGTCTCGATCACGAAGCCACGTCCGTTGTCCTCAATGATGATTTCGAGATCCCCAGCGGTTACGTTGAGCTTCAGCCAGACCTCGGTGGCTTGGGCGTGCTTGGAGACATTGTTCAGGGCTTCCTTGCAGGCGAGGAAAAGGTGGTGGCGAAAGTGGGTGGGCAGCGGAAGGTCCGGAATCATCAGGGGCAGATTCTGCCGGCAGCGCGTGCTCGAAGGGCGGAAAAATTCGTTGGCGTAGTGGCTGAGGTAATCAACAAAATCGGGCAGCGAGTCCTTGCGCGGGTTCACCGCCCAGACGATTTCGTCCAGTGAACGGATCGCCGCCCGCGAACTGTCGGCCAGCCGGACCAGGCGTTCGCCCGCCTTGCCCGATTTGGCCGCATCGCCAACTTCGTCGGCCACCATTTCGCTGAGGAAGGCCATCTGGGTCAGCCGGGCGCCAAGGTCGTCATGAATGTCGCGGGCAATGCGCATCCGTTCCTGTTCCACGGCGCGCGCCTGCTCCAGGGTTCTTAGTTTGCGGCGCATCTTCTGCACGTAACGATAGCGGACGCCGCTGGCCACCAGGCCGCCGAACACCAGCAGAGCCGCGGCGCGGAACCACGCGGTCTGCCAGCAGGCGGGCGTGACCTCGAAGGGAATGGAAACGGGCCCCTCGTTCCAGATCCCCTCCCGGTTGCAGGCTGTGAATCGGAAGACATATTTTCCCGGGGCCAGCCGCGGATAGGAGGCGCTGCGCGCCGGGCCGTCTTCAATCCAGTCCGCCTCCAGCCCCACGAGTTGATGCCGGAAGTGAACCTGCTCCGGGGCGTTGAAACTGGGCGCGGTGAATTTGAAATCCAGTTTGCGGTAGCCGTAGGCAAATTTCAGGTTGAAGCGATTCGTCACCGCCTGGTCGTCCAGCAGGATCTTTTCCAGCACGGGCATCGGGGGAGGCGTATTCGTCGGAATGACCGCGGGATTCACAACCACGGCGCCCTTGCTGGTGGCAAACCAGATGGCGCCCGAACGAGTCTGCCACACCGAGGGTTGGTAGCCGCCGATGCACTCCATGTTCGCCAGGCCGTCGTCCTTGCCATAACGGATGGCGCGGAAGCGTGCCTGCCGGCCGTCGGCAAACTCCTCCAAATCGCGCTGGCTCACGCGGACAATTCCCCGGTCCGAACTTAACCAGAAGAACCCCAGGCCATCGTCCACGATGCTGGAAATGGCGTCGTCAGCCAGCCCGTGTCGCATGTCGGCAAAGACGAACCGGCCCTGGCGCAACCGTCCCAGGCCGCCGCCCAATGTGCCAATCCACAAATCTCCATTGGGCGTGAAATGCAGCGCTCCGATGGAAGCGCCCGGCAAACCGTCCGCCGTCCCATAATGAGTGAAGCGTGTGCCATCGTAACACCACAGTTCACCGCCGATGGTTCCCAGCCACAAGTTGCCGCGCGCATCGTCGGCCATGGACCAGATGGCATCATGGGGCAGGCCCTGATCAGCAAACTGTTGCGGGGGCGTGAACGCCCCTTCGGACAGCCGGGCCAGGCCGTCGGGCAGACAGCCCACCCACAGGCGACCCTGCGCATCCTGATGCAGGGTTCGGATCTGCCGGTTCCGAAATTCCCGCGAATTGCCCACCCGCACGGGCATGCCCGCCTCAACGGAATAGAGTCCCCAGCCGACGGTGCCAACCCAGACCCCGCCGCCCGGCTTGGGCAGCACGCAGGTCGTGCCAATGTTCGTAAAGCCGGCCACGCTCTCCAAGCCACCGGCCGCCGTCCATTTCAGCAACGCGGGTCCCTGGCCAGACAACCAGATGTCTCCGTTCGCGGCCTCGCACACGGAGCGCAAAACGGATTGGGGCAGCCCCTCCCGCACCGTCAACGTGTGAAATATTCTCGGCTGCAAACGACTCACCCCACCCCCCTCCGTCCCCACCCAAAGGTTGAGCTCGGCATCCTCGAAAATCGACTGGATCCGGTGCGACGAACTGAACTCCAGGATGAACTGCTGACCCGACCGGCGAAACAGGTCACCGTGCGGCGTGCCGATCCAGAGGGTGCCCGCGTGGTCCTCGAACAGCGTCGGCTGGTCGTTCGGCTTGACGGGTGAGCGGAAGGTTTCAACGGGCTGATTGGATTCCGGGGAAGGCAGCTTTTCCAACGCAGAGCCGGCGCTCACCCACAGGCCACCGCGACGGCCCGGGCACAGGACCACGGCGGCACCAGGGATTACCGCAACGTTGGTGGCCGCGCCTTCCGCCAACTGGCCATACGCATTGCCCTGCGCGAACCAGAGCGTTCCCTGGACGTCCCGCACCAGTTGAATGGCGCCGGAGATTCGCTCGCCCCGAAACAGCGCGACGGGATGCACCCGGTCCTCCGCATCCACCCACGAAAGACTGCCATCCTGGCAACCCACCCAGACCGTTCCGCGCAGGTCCTCGCAGAGGGTGCTGACCGTCGGATGCGGCAGGCCGTTGCGACTGTCGATGACCGTGAAGCCGTTGCCATCATACCGGATGATCCCGGCCGTGCCGGTGCCAATCCACAAGCGCCCGTGCAGATCAGTGTAAAGCACGCGGCTCCGCGCCCGGGTGAAACCGGCATAAAAGTCGCCCTCCATGCGCGTGAACGTGACGCCGTCGAAGCGAACCACCCCAAAGGGCGTTCCGAGCCACAAATAACCATCCGGCGTCTGGTTGATGGAGATGACCGTGTTGCGCGGGAGGCCATCATCAGTCTGCCACGTCCGGGCCCAATATCCGGCGTCGTCCAGCACGCCGTCGCTGCCCGGACTGCTGAACGCGCCCGGCCCCAGCAGCCATCCGAACGCAAGAATGGCCGCCCAGCAACGCGTGCGGTTGAAAGCGGGGTGAGGCAACGGAACAAGATTCGATGAAGCGCGCACAGCCGTCAATCCATGAAGCCACCCGACGTGCCTGCGGATTGCCTGTTCAGTTTGGCGGACGCGACAAAATCATGGGGCGAACCCGGCGCGCACCGCCTTCGTCCAGCCGGCGCGCCGCAGTCACTGGCTTTTGTCCTTGAGATAGAAGGCGATGTTTTTCTGCTCGGCAATGTAATGCTCCACATTTGTTTTGGTGAGGGCGCGGGAGTCAGTGAAGATCTTCTTCCCGGACAATTGCGCATGGTCGCCCCGCAGATACTTTTCCATGTGGGTGATGGTTTGCTTGCCAATCTGGAAGGGCTTTTGCGTGATGGTGCCGTAAATGTCGCCCGCCACGATGCCCGCCAGGGTGTCCGTGTTGTCGTCAAAGCAGACAATCTTCACCTGGCCGGTCTTACCCGCATCATGCAGCGCCGTGCGCAGGGCGGGCCCGTGATAGCCCGAGATGCCGACCACGCCTGCCAAGTCCGGATGTTTCGCCAGTGCCGTGCGCACGTTGTTGCCGGTCACGGAACCTTTCTGGCCGTCTTCCAGCGTTTCCACAATTTCAACCTTGGAGCCGGCGAGACCGGCCTTGATGCCTTGCAGACGGTCCCGGGTGTTTTGCGCATTGGCGTAGCCGACGAACAGGACAACTTTGCCGCCGGCGGGCAGCGCTTCCTTGATCAATTCGGCGGCCTGGGCGCCCGCCGCCACGTTGTCGGTGCCAATGTAACCGAGGCGTTTGCTTTGCGCGGCGTCGCTGTCCGCGCAGACCAGCAGGGTCCGGCCGGCCACGCGGTTGAGAAAATCCAGCTGCTTGTCCGCGTCAATCGGGCTGATCGCGATTCCGTCCACGCCGGCGGCAAGGAGATTGGACACAATTTGCTGCTGCGCCTCGACCGTTGTTTCGGACGGATAGCGGAAGTCCACGTCCACGTCGCCGAGCTGTTGGGCGGCGATGTCGCAACCGAGGTTCACCACGGCCCAGTATTCGCCGGGAGAGTTCGCCACGAAGGCCAGGTGCCATCGCTTCGGCGCCGCGCCTTCCGCCGACGGACCGTCTTTCCCGCTGCAGCCGGCGAGCACTGCCGCGAGGCACAGGGCCGGCATGAGTTGAAACAGTTGTTTTGTGATGTTGCGCGAGTGGAGCGTATTCATGGCTGATCAAGGTTGCGGCCCGCGAACTGGAAATACGGTTCAAGTCCGCGGACCGTGGTGGGATTCATCGTTCACAAGGTAGGCTGCATTGTCGCATCAAAAAATCACATCATGATGTGATAGCGAGCGGGCGCGGACGGGCGATAGATTGTCATCGTGAAACCCTCCATCCCATCGCCCCAAAACGCCATGCCCGCGCGCGCGGCCTTCACGTTAATTGAGTTGCTGGTGGTCATCGCCATCATCGCCATCCTGGCGGCCATGCTGTTGCCGGCCTTGTCCAAGGCCAAAGCCAAGGCGTATAATATCCAATGCGTCTCCAACCTGAAGCAGGTCATGCTGGGCATCACGCTGTTTGCCGCGGACAATGATGACCGGCTGCCGTTCAACACCGATCAAAACGGCAACCCCAACGGCCTGCCCTTGGGCCTCAACACGCGGAGCTCGTGGGCCGACGTCTATCCGACCCGGCCGGAGCTGGGCTTCCACATCGCGCCCTATCTGGCCAACGCCAAGACGCTGGCCAGCGCGGGCACGTCCGAAAGCAAGGTGCTGGTTTGTCCGGCGTTTGTCCGCAACCCGCAGTATGCCGCGCGGGCGCCGCAGGCGGGGGACATCAATCAGATGCGCCGCATGTATCGGCAGCGAGCTTACGTGGAGGGCGCCACGCTCTGGGCTTACTCGTCGCCCAAAATTGGCAACATTGCCCAGCCCTCCAGCAATGGGGCCATCGTGGACTCCGACCGGGAGTTGCCGGGCGGTGCTCCCGCCACCATGGGCGACGCGTGGGACCAGTTGCCGGACGATCCGGCTCACGGCAAGACCCGCAATTACGCCTTCTTTGACAACCACGTGGCAACCTACTCGGCCACGACCAACCGTCACGCGGAGACGATGACCACCGGCAAACAACCTTACGGCTGGTTCACCACCACCCGCTGAAACGCTTCACACGTCGTCACCTGCAAGTTTTTATCCCCAGACCCACCCCCCCCACACCATGAAACACACCATCAAACCATTCAGCACATTCGCCGGCGCCCTGGCCGCGATTGTGTGCCTCATCTCCGGCACGTCCGCGCCCGCCGGCGTCATCAGCGTCAACCTCGCCAATCAGGGCGGCCCGGCGTATATCGTTGGCACCGGCACGAACTATGGCATCGCCAGCCAGGGAACCTACGTCAGCGGCTGGCTGAACCTGAACAACACGGCCAACGCCCAGAACCTGCCCTTCTCCGACGGCACGGCCAGTTCCATCGGCATGTTTGGCGTCACGGTCGGCGGCAATTTCAATTCTTACAATGGGGCCTACGCATATACGCCGCTTTATGCGGGCTACACCGCCTATGCTGGGGGAGCCAATTATAACGCCATCACCTTGACCAATCTGGCGGCCAATTTTCCCAACGGTTACAAGGTGATTGTTTATGTGTGTGGTTACCTGAGCGCCACGGCGGACCTCATTACGGATGGCACGACCACCAATTACTGGCATCCCTACACCACCGCACCCACGGCACCGGTGACACCCACGCAAATCACCAACACCACCCCGGGCAGTTACCAGCTCGGCCAGTATGTGGTGTATGGCGATCCAGCCTTGTTGACGGCAGACACATTGACGCTCACGGTGCAGGCTCTTACCGGTGGCGGCGTGGGCATTTGCGGCATTCAAATTGCGGGTGTCTCCGCCAATGACGTTTTGCAACGGAAGTGGGTGGGCAATTTGAACAACAACTGGGACGACTCCAGCCTCAACTGGGCCAATGACACTTTTGGCACCACCAATTACGCGGATGGCACCTATGTTTACTTCACCGACGCGGCGGTGGCCGCAAATCCCACGGTGAATCTTGCGTCGGCCTGGCAGCCGGGGCGGGTCATCGTCAGTTCCACCAAGAACTACACCTTCACCGGCAGCGGCATTGCGGGGGCCACGGGATTGACCAAGCAGGACACTGGCACGCTCACCCTTGGCAATCCCAATACCTACCAGGGCAACACCACCATCAGCGGCGGCAACCTCAAGCTCGGGGCCAGCAACGTCATCCCGGATGGAGCGGGCGCGGGCGATGTGTCCGTCGCCGCGGGCGCGACCTTCGACTTGAACGGCAACAACGAAGGCATCAACGGTCTGAGCGGGTCCGGCACGGTGGACGACACGGGCGCGGCGGCGACCCTGACCGTGGGACTGGACAACGACACAATCACCTTCCCGGGCACCCTGCAAGGTGCGCTGGGCTTGACGAAATTGGGAACCAACAGCCTGACCTTGACTGGCACCGCCTATCACACGGGCGCCACCACCGTGGGCGAAGGCGGCCTGGTGCTGAATCCATCAACCTTCTCCGCCTCCGGCGACCTCGTGGTGAGCAACGGCGCGAATCTGACTCTGAGCTTCACCAACGGCGTCGGCCTTTACGCCTCCTCCACCATCAGCTTCAACGGTGGCGCAGGCCTCACGGTGGATTACGGCGATGCCAGCGCGACGGCTTACGGCGTGCCCATCACCACCGCCGGCGCGTTGAACCTGAATGGCGTCACCCAGATCGGCATTCGCGGGGTGAACTTCGGCGTCGGCACGTTCACCATCGTCAGTTACGGCGCCAAAACCGGCACTGGCTCCATCAGCAGCACCCCGGCGTTCCTGCCCAGTGGCATGGTGGCCACGATCCAGGACACCGGTTCCGCCATCAACCTGGTCGTCACCACGCCTTCCGTGCAAAGCCTGCTCTGGACGCAGGGCGACGGCGAATGGTCCACCAACGGCTACTTCAACTGGAACTTTGGCACGGCCGAATACAAGGAATACCCCGGCGGCTTCGGGGACCTGGTCAACTTTGACAACAGCAATTTTGGCACGGTCACCCTGCCCCACGACGTGCATCCCTTCGCCGTGACCGTGGCGGGCAATTACGTGTTGACCGGAAGTGGCCGCATCACGGGCGCCACCGGCATCACCCGGGCAGGCTTCAGCGGCACCACCTTCGTGCTCGACACGACCAACACCTACACCGGCTTGACCACGGTCAGCAACGGCACCCTGCAGATCAACCGTCCCGGCGCGCTGGGCTCGGCGGCGGCTGGCACGCTGGTGGTTTCGGGGGCATCGTTGGCCTTGAGCAACGGGATCACGCTGGCGGATGAACCGCTCACGCTGAACGGCAACGGCACGGCCAGCAACAACGGTGCGCTGCGCACCGTGGACACAAACAACCCGATCACCCTCGCCTGCCCCATCACGCTCGGCAGCACCGCCCGCATCCGCCCGGCCGACTTCGGCCAGTTGATCCTCACCTCGCCGATCACCGACAACGGCAGCAACTACGTGCTGTTCCTGCATGCGGATCAGACCAACACGCTCGTGGTCGTTGACACCGCCAGCAACACCGTGGGCCAGGTGACCCTCTACGGAAACACCCCGTGGCGGGGTCGCATCCGCTTCGATGTGGCAAACGCCTTCCCGTTCTCGCTGGTGAACATTGGCGGCGGCCTGTTCGATCTGAACGGCAAAGACCAAACCTTCGCCGGCCTGGGCAACGGCTTCGGCCCCCAGTTTGGCGTCATCACCAACAGCAGCGCCTCGCCGGTCACGCTGGACGTCAACTACTCCGGAACCAACGCCCCGCAGCTGCTGTCGGTCATTTCCGGCAATGTCAACGTGGTGAAAGACGGCACGGGATTGCAGTCATTCGGAGGCGGCGGCGGGATTGTTCACACCTACAGCGGCACCACGACGGTCAACGGAGGCGTCTTGGGCTTTGCCAGCGACCTGTCGCAGGTGACCAACCGCTTCATCGTGAACAGCGGCGGCACCATGCGGGGCATCACCACGATTGGCGGTCCGGTCACCATCAACCCCGGCGGCACGTTCTACGCCGGCTACGCTTCCAATGCGGTGGGCTCGTTGACCATCAGCAACGACCTCACCCTGGCCGGCAATACCATCGTCGCGTTGAACAAGGATGCGTCGCCGTCAAACGACGTGATCAACGTCACGGGTGCGTTGTCCTACGGCGGCACCCTGACGGTTTACAACCTTGGCACCAACGCGCTCGCGGTGGGCGACACATTCCGGATCTTCCCCAGCGGCGGCACGGGCAATTTCGCATCCATCGTTAGCGACCCCGGCGTGACCTTCAACTTCACGGACGGCGTGTTGACAGTGGCGAGCGTTTCGTCGGTGACGTCACCCACGTTGGATGCGGCCAACCTCGGCGGCGGCGTGCTCCAGTTCAGCTGGACCGGCGCCTTCAAGCTGCAATACCAGACAAACAGCGCGGCCGTCGGCCTGGGAACGAACTGGATGGATTACCCGGATACCAGCAACCCGGTGAACGTCACCAACAGTCCGGCCATTCCGGCGACCTTCTTCCGCCTGAGTTCACAGTGAGCAACAAAAAAACGACTTTGACCTTGTTGGTTGGCGGCGGTGGGCGCTCGCCTGCTGGGGAGCTGACGGACGTCCCGCCGCCACATTTCAAACAGCGCAAAACCCATCCTTCAGAAAAATCATGAACCACACCCATCATCGCCCCTCCCAACACCTGCTTCCCTGCCTGCATCTGGGCTTGCTATTCAGCAGCCTGGCCGCGTCCGCACAGATTGTGAGCGTGAACCTGATTCAAAACCCCGGCAACAACGCCCAGCAAATCGATGCCACCGAAACCTTCGGCATTGCCACCTTGGGCTCGGTGGTTGGCGGCTGGCACAATATTAATGCCGCGTCCTCCAATCTCACCGACGCCGCCGGAATCACCACCAGTCTAGATGTCTCCCTCACCCAGCCGAATGGCCAGGCGACTTTCAACTCCGCCTACTCCGACACGCCCCTGTTCGCCGGCTTGGACGATTACACCACCACAGCCAGTCCGGTCTCGATCACCATCAGCGATCTCAACGCCACGTTCAGCTCCGGCTACTTTGCCATCGTTTATGTCGGCGGCTTCAACGCCAACACGGGCGCCTCGATTACCGATGGCACCACAACTTATTTCTACCGTCCCCTGCCCTCGCCTTCGGCGCCGGTGAACTTCGTTCAAACCCTCCAGACCACGGATCTCGGCGACGGTAACAATCCAACGGCGCAGTATGCGGTCTTCGGCAGCTACGAGTCGCCGCTCACCGCCGACAGCATAACCTTTACACTCAATACGCTTTACGGTGGCGGCGCGGCCATCGGCGGGCTGCAGATCGTGGCCGTGCCCGAGCCGGCGTCATTTTCGCTGGCCCTGATGGGAGGCTTGGGCTTGCTGTTGCTGGCCCAACACCGGTCACGAAATCGGGAGTAAACTCCCGGCCATCAGGGGCGGCCGCGGGCCGGTTGCTTGGACAAACTCTCCCGCACAATGCGGGAGAGTTCTTGGCTTGGGATGGACAACCATTGATGCACGAACAAATGCGGACCGGACGCGAACAAGACCACTGGCAACAATTCGCCAATAACCGACTGATCCTGCCTCTGACAGAGCAGAGCGCCTCGATTGGCATTTACCCCCACCGCTCACAGCATGTGCAGAAAGCGGCCGAGGCCCGCTGGTTCTTTGCCGCGATTGTGGCGTTCGCGATGATTTGCTCGGCCAGTGACGCAAGCGCCGCCGTCATCAGCGTGAACTTCATGCAATACGCGTCGCAGACCGTCAGCGGCGTTTATGGCGTGACCAACCAGGACAGCGTCGCGGCCGGCTGGTTGAACTTGAATCAGGTAAACAATTTCAATGCGCTGCCGCTGGCGAACGGGACGAACAGCACGGTGAATCTTTCAGGCGGCACGCCATTGTGGGCGTCCGGCTCCGCGGCGTATGCCGGCACGCCGCTCGGCGCGGGCAAGGCGACTTACGTGGGCGGCAGTTCGCCGACCATCACGCTGGCCAATCTAAACGCCAATTTTCCCTTTGGCTGCAAAGTCATCGTTTATTTCGCGGGCTATCTGGACAACGCCAATGCGTTGGTCACGGATGGCGCCACGACCAATTATTTTCGCTCCGCGAGCAGCACCGCGGAAATCACCAATGCGCTCGCGGCGGGACTGTATCCCACCACGCAGACCACGGATTTGGGCAGCGGCAATAATCCGCTCGCGCAATACGCGGTGTTCGGCAACGGCGCGTTGCTCACCAATGACACGGTCACCATCTCCTTGACGGAACTGGCCGGCTCGGGCGCGTGGATTGCGGGATTTCAAATCGTGGGCGCGGCGGCGGACACCGCGGCCCCGCGACTGTTCACTTCGGAAGGTTTTGCCGCGAGCAATTATGCGGCGGGTGTTTCGCTGATCAACAACGCCACGCTGGGCTACGGCTTTGACGGGCCGTGGACGGGTTACGGCGGCCAGGTCAAAGCGGTGGCGGGCAGTCTCAATTATTCCGGCTACGGCGCGGACGGCGAGAACCACGTGATGGTGACCAACAACGCGGCCATCCGCCGGACCTTGCTCGCGGGTAACAACGGGCCGCTGGGAAATTACTGCGACACGAATGGCTTGGTTTCTCTGTCGCGAGATGGCGCGCCGCTTTACCTCGCGTTTCTCGTTTATGCGTCCACAAACCAGTCGCCGGGCGGCAACTTCAGCCTGTATATCGGCGATTACTCCGGGACCAACCGGTTCTTCATGGTGCAACTGGCCACGACGAATCCGTATCCGCTCACCATCACGATTCCCTACGACGGTGCGCCGCAGACGTTGGGTAATAATAATGGCGCGGCAAATCTGGTCGTGGCGCGCTTCGATTTTGCCGGCGCCAACGGCGCTGTCCGGCTCTGGCTGAACCCTTCGACCAGCGGCGCGGAACCGATGCCGGATGTTACACTCACCAATTTAAACATCGCGTTTGACCGCCTGCAACTGACGCATGGCTATGCGAGCGGCGCGGCTGAATTTGACGAAATTCGCTTCGGCAACAACTGGGCCGCGACCGTCCAGTCGGCGGCGCTGGCGACTTTACCCGGCCAACAAACATTGGTCGGCATGCGCGGCCTGCCGCCTTCGCCCATCGGCGGCACCAATTTTCCGCGCGAATTTTTTCCGTTCGTGGACGCGTTCGGCCAGTATCGCTTTCTGGACTGGACCAACAAGGTGCATTCGCTGGCCGAATTGCAACAGCGCGCGGCGGACGAGACGGCGGATCTGTCGTCGCATCCCGGCTCCGATCAGTGGGACCAATACGGCGGCTGGCTGAACGGCCCACAGCTCGCGGCCACCGGGTTTTTCCGCGTGCAAAAATATCAGGGCGACTGGTGGTTCGTGGATCCGGATGGACACCTGTTCTGGTCGCACGGCGTCACCGGCGTCAACGCGCCGAGCGTGCCCACGGCGGTGACGGGCCGGAAAAATTATTTCGCCAACCTGCCGCAACCGGGCGACCCGACGGTTGAATTTCTCGCCCCGAATGGAAGCAACGTCACCGGCGTCAACGCGCCGAGCGTGCCCACGGCGGTGACCGGCCGGGAAAATTATTTCGCCAACCTGCCGCAGCCGGACGATCCAACCGCCGGCTTCCTGACGCCGTGGGGCAGCACGGTTTCCGGCGGGTATTACAATGGCAGCAATCCGTTGACGATGGATTTTTACGCCGCCAACGCCTTTCTGAAATACGGCCCAAACTGGTATTGGTTCACGCGCGATTTGGACCAGACGCGCCTGCGGAGCTGGGGCTTGAACACAATCGGTTCGTGGACTGTCAGCGACACGTATCTGCTTCGCCGCACGCCTTACGCTCGTGTGTTTTACCCGTATGTCGGCAACATCAATGGCGACAGCCGGCTGCCCGATTATTTCAATCCGGCGTTTGCCACGGCGCTGACGAATGTCCTGAGCGGGCCGGAACGCAACGATCCCTGGTGCCTCGGATTTTACATCAACAACGAATTGGTGTGGGCAAACCAAGGGCTTTTTACGGACGAGAAAGACGTGGCGCGCACGGCTTTGGCCGCCGTGAACACGTCGTTCGCCAAAGCGGCGTTGCGCGACCAGCTCATGAGCAAGTATGGCACGATTGCCGCGCTCAACGCCCAATGGGGCACGAGCTACGCGTCCTGGACCGATTTCCTGAACCAGCGTGCCACACTGCCGAGCGGCACGAGCGGCGACACGGATTTGACGGCGTTTTACCGCAATTACGCCGAGCAATTCTTCCGCACCTGCGGCACGGTCATTCACAGTTACACGAGCAATCTGTTTCTCGGCTGCCGCTTTGCCGGGCCGTATCCGGACGCCGCGCGCGCCTGCACGAACTACGTGGACGTGGCGAGCGTCAATTCCTACGCGAGCACGTTCAGCATTCCGGCGGGATTGGAGGCGGACATTCCGGTGCTCAACTCGGAACACAATATTTGCGCCAAGGACACCGGCTTGTTCTGGGGCGGCCTGAACACCGTTTCCAGCCAGGCCCAGCGCGCCAGTTCCTACACCAGCCATTTCAACAGCGCGATCGGTAATTCGCGCATCGTGGGCACGCATTGGTTTCAGATGCTGGACCGCAGCACGACGGGCATTCTTAATTCCGATGCGGACGGCGACAACAACAACGGCCTCGTGGACGTTTGCGACACGCCGTATTATCCATTGATCGCCGCCGTGCGCAGCGCCGGTCAGGCGATGTATTCCCAGCGCCTCGGCACCGCGCCGCCGACGATTTCCGCCCTCACCAATCGCACCATCCAGGTCAACACCAGCACGGGGCCGATGGCTTTCACCGTGGGCGATGACACGACGGCGGCGGGCTCTCTGACGGTGAGCGGGGCGTCGTCCAACAACAATCTGGTCCCGCCGGGCAACCTTGTTTTCGGCGGCAGCGGCGCGAATCGCACCGTCACCGTCACGCCGCAAGCCGGCTGGGCGGGCACGGCCGACATCACGCTCACGGTGACGGATGCCTCCGGCGCGCGCGGCTTCGCGACCTTTACGTTGACGGTGCTGCCGAATCCGCCGGTGCTGAACAGCTTCGCGGTCAGCGGTCAAAACTTTCAGCTCACCGTTTCCGGCAATGCCGGCCTGAACTATTACCTGCAAACTTCGACGAATCTGACGGATTGGCAGACGGTGTTTACCAATCTGAACGCCACGCCGCCGTTCGTCTGGAGCGATGCTGGAACTACGAATTATCGCAGCCGGTTTTACCGCGTTTTATTGAGTCCGTGACGGAAAAGGCCAATCATGTTTCCCATGAAACCATGCGCCACAAAGCCCGTCTATTGTCGGGCGCAGGCGCGATTTGCTGTCGGCGCGGCATCACATTGTCATGTGATGGCGTTAAAATCAGCATGGCCTACAATGGGTTAAGGCGATTAAAAATGACATGCAAACCAACGTCCTCATCACGGCCCTGCTGGGCAGTTTGCTGGCGCTGACGGCGTCGGCTGAATCCGTCGGCAACGGCGCGGCTTCGTCGGCGAATCGTCCGTCGGCCAAGCCGAATTTGATCATCATCCTGACCGATGATCAGGGTTATCACGACGTTGGGTTCAACGGCTGCAAAGACATTCCCACGCCGAATCTGGACTCCATCGCCGCCAACGGCGTGCGGTTTTCCAATGGTTACGTTTCCTACTCCGTGTGCTCGCCCAGTCGCGCCGGGCTGCTGACCGGCCGTTACGAGGAGCGTTTCGGTCACGAACGCAATCCGCAATGGCAGCCGGAGAACATTCATTCTGGCCTGCCGCTGACCGAAACCACGCTGGCGGACGCGCTGGGCCATGTCGGTTATCACAGCGGCATCATTGGCAAATGGCATTTGGGCAGCCATCCGGCGTTGCATCCGCTCAAGCGCGGGTTCAATGAGTTCTTCGGCTTTCTCGGTGGCGGGCATCGGTATCTGCCGGAAGAATTGACGCTCAAAGAAACCAGCGAGGCTAAAAATGCAAACGAGAGCGACAGTTATCGGCTTTGGATCTTGCGCAATTACGAGCCGGTCAAGACGACGAATTATCTGACCGATGAATTTTCCGATGAAGCCGTGCGTTTCATTGATCGGAACAAAGACAAACCGTTCTTTCTTTATCTCGCCTACAACGCGCCGCACGCGCCGCTGGAGGCGACGGAAAAATATTTGAGCCGGTTTCCGAACATCAAGAATCCCAAGCGCCGCACTTACGCGGCGATGATCAGCGCCGTGGACGACGGCGTCGGGCGCGTGCTCGCGGCATTGCGCCAGCAGGGATTGGCCGACAACACGCTTGTCTTTTATCTCTCGGACAACGGCGGGCCGACCGACGCGAATGCGTCCAACAATCACCCGTTGCGCGGCGGCAAAGGCAGTCCGTGGGAGGGCGGCTGGCACGTGCCGTTCGCGTTGCAATGGCCGGGACATTTGACGGCCGGAAAAGTTTATGAGCAGCCGGTGTTGTCGCTGGACATTTTTGCCACGATGGCCGCGCTGGTGAACGTGCCGACCGATCCGGTGCGTCCGCTCGACGGCGTGAATTTGCTGCCGTATCTCACCGGCCAGAAATCCGGCGCGCCGCACGACACAATTTATCTGCGGATGTATGACAAGGGCGCGTTTGCCGTTCGCAGTGGCGATGACAAACTCGTGATTCCCAAGCGCGGCGCCGCGCCGGAGTTGTTCAACCTCTCCCGGGACATTGGCGAATCAAAAAACCTGGCGAACGATTCCGGGATGCAGCCAGTCGTGGAAAAGCTGGAAAAACGGCGCGCCGACTGGAACAGTCAGCTGGTGCCGCCGGTCTTTCCCGGCCTGATGCAGGCCGGCGGCCTGCCAAAGAAACCCACAGCAGCGGAGGATTAGGAAGTGCGTCGCAACAGATTCCCATTCTTTACTCTGATCCTTTTGGCACTGAGCTTGGGTCTGGGCGACCGTGCCCTGGCCGACAAACCGAACGTTCTTTTCATTCTGGTGGATGACTACGGCGTCAAGGACGTGGGCATCGAAGGCAGCAAATTTTACGAGACGCCCAACATTGATGCGCTGGCCCGCAGCGGCATGCGGTTCACCCAAGGCTACGCGGCGTGCTGTGTGTGCAGTCCTTCGCGCGCGAGTATTTTGCTCGGCCAATACACCACGCGCCACGGCATCACCGACTGGGTCGGCGAAGATGCAGGCGCAAAATTTGCCCGCGAACGCCACACCCCGTTGCTCGTTCCCGATTACGCTCGCAATCTGCCCGCGAACGACACCACGCTGGCCGATGCGTTCAAGCAGGCGGGTTACGTGACGTTCTTTGCCGGCAAATGGCATCTGGGCAGCAAAGGCGCCTGGCCGGAGGATCGCGGCTTCGACATCAACAAAGGCGGTTGGGATGCCGGCAGTCCGATGGGTGGTTATTATGCGCCGTGGAAAAATCCCAATCTGCCCAACGGTCCGCGCGGCCAGTCCTTGACCCAGCGGCTGGCGGACGAAACGATTTCGTTTCTCGAACAAAGCACGAACAAACCGTTCCTGGCCTATCTCGCGTTTTACGCGGTGCATGGGCCGATTGAAACCAGCAAGCCGCTCTGGGAAAAATTTCGCGCGAAGGCGGCGGCGCAACCCAAGCCCAGGGAACGCTTTGAAATGGATCGCACCTTGCCGGTGCGCGTCGTGCAGGATAATCCGATTTACGCGGGACTGATTGCCAACATGGACAACGCCGTGGGACGCGTGCTGCAAAAGCTCGACGAGCTCGGCCTGGCCAGCAACACCATTGTGGTTTTGACCGGCGACAATGGCGGCGTGGTTTCGGGCGACAGTTACAGCTCGTGTGAATTTCCGTTTCGCGGCGGCAAGGGACGCCAATGGGAAGGCGGCACCCGCGTGCCATTTTACATCCGCGCTCCCGGCGTTACCCAGCCTGGCAGCACTTGCACCACGCCGGTCAGCGGCATTGATTTCTTCCCGACCCTGCTGCAACTGGCCAATGTCCAAGTGCAGCCCAAACAGGTCATTGACGGCGTGAGCCTCGTCCCGTTGTTAAATGGCGGCAGCATCACGCCCCGACCGTTGTTCTGGCATTACCCGCATTACGGCAATCAGGGCGGCGAACCGTCGTCCATCGTTCGCGACGGGGATTGGAAGCTGATTCATTACTGGGAGGACGGCCACAACGAACTTTACGACCTGGCCACCGACATTGGCGAACGACAGGATCTGGCCAAAAGCGAACCGCAACGCACGGCGGAACTGTGGTCGGAATTGTCGGCGTGGTTGAAGGCAACGAACGCCAAGCTGCCGCAGCCCAATCCGGATTACCAGCCGGCCTGGGCGGTGCAACAGCACACGGCGGCGCTGAAGCTCAAGGAGCGGCTGGAAAAACAACACGCGGAATTTCTGGATCCGAACTGGCAGCCGGATCCCACCTGGTGGAAAAGCCTGACGACGAAGGACTGATTCTCCCTGACGTGTTGCCAGACCTCAAATTTATGACCACGAAGAAGTCATTGTTCCCAAAAAATGCGCGCCGCTTGGGCTGTGTGCTGGTCGCCTGGTTTTCCCTGCCGGGTCTCGCTCCGGCGGCAACCGCCGCGCCCGTGCCCATCGGCAACTCCAAGCCCAACATCGTGCTCATCGTGGCCGACGATTTGGGCTATGGCGACCTCGGTTGCTACGGAGCGACAAAAATCCAAACGCCCAACGTGGACCGGCTCGCCTCGGAAGGCGTGCGCTTCACCCAAGGTTACGCGCCGTCCTCGACCTGCACGCCGTCGCGGTTTTCGCTGCTGACCGGTGAATACGCCTGGCGCCAGAAGGACAAGAAGAACAGCATTCTCGATGGCGACGCGCCGTTGTGCATTGACGTGGGGCGCTTGACGCTGCCGGAAATGCTGCGCCGCGCGGGCTACTACACCGGCATTGTCGGCAAATGGCATCTCGGCTTGGGTGACGGCCAGACGCCGGTGAATTTTAACAACGAAATCAAACCCGGTCCGCTCGAAGTGGGCTTTGATTATTCCCACATCATTCCCGCCACCGTGGACCGCGTGCCGAGCGTGTGGATTCAGAATCACCAGGTTGTCGGCCTCGACCCGGTGGACCCGATCACAGTGAGTTACGTCACCAACATCAGTGACGACTCCACCGGCATGGATGCCATGGAACGTCCCGACTTGCTCACGCACTACGGCGCGGACAAACAGCATTCCGGCACCATCGTCAACGGCATCAGCCGCATCGGTTATATGCGCGGCGGCCACGCGGCGCGGTTCAAGGACGAAGACTTGGCGAAGACCGTCGTGGCGAAATCCGTGGCTTATCTCGAACAGCACAAGGACGGTCCGTTCTTTCTCGAAATCGGCCTGTTCGAGCCGCACGTGCCGCGCGTGGCCGAATCACCGTTTGTCGGCAAAAGCCAGGCCGGGCTGCGCGGCGATGTGATTGAGCAAATTGACTGGGAAACGGGCGAAATCATGAAGGCGCTCGACCGGTTAAATCTTACGACGAACACGCTCGTCATTCTGACCAGCGACAACGGCCCGGTGCTGTTTGATGGTTACTATGACCATGCCAGGGAACAGTTGAACGGCCATGAACCCACCGCCGGGCTGCGCGGCTGGAAATATCTGGTGTTTGAAGGTGGTTGCCGCGTGCCGTTGATTGCGCGGTGGCCGGAGCAAATCAAGCCGCGCGTGACCGATCAACTGTTCAACCTGGTAGATTTCATGGCCACATTGGCAGGCATAGTGGGACAAAAAGTTCCGTCTTCCATCGCGCCGGACAGCCTCGATTTATCCGCCGTGCTGCTGGGTCAGACGACGAAGAATCTGCGGCAGGACACCGTGCTGCATGGCATTTCGGACACATTGGCGCTGCGCTGGGGCGATTGGAAATATGTTCCCGCCAACGCCAAGGCCAAAGCGAGCGGCATGGGCAGCGGGGCCAATCCAAGTGACAACCGTTTTGTGGAGGCGCGCATCACTCATCCGTTGCTGTTCAACCTCGTCAAGGATCCCGACGAACAGACCAACGTCATCAGTCAGTTTCCGAAAAAGGCGGCCGAGATGCGCACCCGGCTCGCGGCAATCAAGAATCGGACGGCAAAATGAGGGGCGGCGTTTCATTCTGGCGCAGGGGCATGCTGGTAGCATGCGTTTGGCTGGGCGCGGCGCTGGGCCACGCCGGAGTCAATTACTACGTCGATCCGGGGCTGGGTGATGACGCCAACTCCGGCACCAGCCCAAAGGCTGCGTTCCGGACACTGGCTCGAGCAGAAACGCTTCTGCTCCAGGCGGGGGATCATTTGCTCCTGGCGGCAGGACAGACCTTCGCCGGACAGTTGCGCCTTAAAGGGCTGAGCGGCTCTGACACTCAGCCCATCGTCATCTCCAGTTATCCAGCCGCTGACAAAGGTAGCGACGCGATGGCGCGCATTGATGCCAAAGGGCACGCCGCCGGAGTGCTTTTGAAGAATTGCTCACATGTCACGCTGGCGAACCTCGGCATCACCGGAAACGGCGGCGGCATGGACCCCGCGGCACCATCCGGAAAGGCCGCCATGCGTTGCGGGGTTTTGGTCCAGGCGGACCGGCCCGGCGTTTATGGCGGCTTCACTCTTTCCAACCTCGTGGTCGAAAATGTGTTCTTTGAAGAACCGGGTTTCCGCCGCAATCCCGAAGAGGTGCGAAGCGCCAACGGCACCCAGAACTACGGCTGGGGCATCCGCTTCATCAGCAGTTCGCCCGCAGCCGTCATGCAGGACATCACCATCCACGATTGCCGCATCGCAAACGTCAGCCACACGGGACTCAAGTTGACCGCTCCGGGCAACGGCCTCCGAAACGTGACCGTTCAAGGCCTCCGCATCGCCAACACCGGTGGGCCGGGTGTGCAAATGTCCGGAGTAAGCGGCGGGCACTTCAGCCAGTTGGAGGTCAACCACAGCGGCAGCACGAACGACACCCGAAACTGGGGCCGCGGCAGCGGATTGTGGACCTGGGGATCCAGCGACGTCGTAATCGAAAAGAGCCGCTTCCTGAATGCCAATGGCCCGGGTGACTCGGCCGGCGTCCACATCGACTTCAACTGCCGCAACGTCATCGTCCAATACAACCTCAGCGCGCACAACGCGGGCGGCTTTTGCGAAATTCTCGGCAACAATTACAACTGCGCCTATCGCTACAACGTGAGCGTCAACGACGGTTACCGCATCAAGGGCCAAGGCGGTGCCTTTCAGGAGGGAAAAACTTTCTGGCTGAGCGGTTACACGGGTGACAAGAGCCCCAGACAGGGACCGTTTAACACCTACTTCTACAACAACACGATTTACGTCAGCCCGGATATTGTCGCGAAAATTGCCGTGACGCCAACCGCGCGCGGCGTGCTGATTGCCAACAATATTTTTTACTTCGCAGGTTCCAGCGTGTTGGTGCCAGGCGACCAAAACCGTCCGGATGCCAGCCGGCCGGACTCCATTCCGGAGGTCGTGTTTGAGAACAACCTGTTTCTGCGTCCAGACACCTGGCCGGCGGTGGCGCCCGTGCAGGACAATTCCCCCATCCTTGGCGACCCGGAGTTCAAAAATGGCGGC
This sequence comes from Verrucomicrobiia bacterium, assembly GCA_035765895.1. Taxonomy (NCBI): domain Bacteria; kingdom Pseudomonadati; phylum Verrucomicrobiota; class Verrucomicrobiia; species Verrucomicrobiia bacterium. The sequence goes on from DASTWL010000062.1 coordinate 33,741, forward strand.
GGCCTGACGTTGGACGATTACGTGCCAGCGAATGTGAACTTGATCCGCGACCGGGGCATCGCGATTCCCAGAATCCCCAATGATCAAATCGGGCTGGCAGGAGGAATGAATCCCGGCCAGGACATCCTCGGCCATGCGATTCAAGGCCAGCCCGACGTGGGCGCCATTGAACTGCCCTAGCCGCAACACCTGGCATTCGGCGCAATTATTCCCGCCAGAAAATTGCCACAGACGGGCAGCAAGAATTTTGAAAGGATCTCGCGCCCGGTCAACGGGCGTTGCCCCAACCATCTTCAAAACGAGACCAACGCCGGCATGCAAATGCCATTAACGTCGGTCGATTAACGCCATCAGCCGCACGGCATTTGGTGCCTGATGGATTTGATACACTTCACTACCAGCGAGCAAAAATGCGCCGACGGCGTAAACTTCCGTGTGCTCAGGATCAAACTTCTTCGGATCCGCGCCGACCGGTTGCACATGCGTCAGTTTTCCGTCGGCATTCACGCAATGCGTCAGCGCCGCCCAGGCTGTTCGCGCCGGGGCTCAAACCGTTTCCGGCAGCGGATAATCTTCCGGGTCCAGCAAACTCGAGCGCCACAAACCATCCGGCTGCTGACAGGCCAGAACCTTGTCGGCCATTTCGCGGAACTGCTGGATGAAGCGGGCCCGCGACGGATGATCTTCCGGAAGATATTGCAACACGCGAACCAGACCGCCCATGACCCAGCCGTTGCCGCGGCCCGCGACCGTCAATTGTGATCGGAACCGCCCCAGACTTTTCCGCTTTAAAAAATCCGGCCCGCACCTGCCGCATCGGCACTGCCCGTCGAATCGGTCGCGCCCGCGGGTTTGCCTTCTTCGAGCACATTGAACTCCGCCATCGAGGTGAACCGGTCGTCGCCAAAGCCGGTCCGCGCAACGAAACGAACGAAGCGCGTTTTCACTGGCCGGGCAAAGGTCACCGTCTTCAACTTGGCGTCCGCGCTGAACGTCCCCGTTGCCACGGGCTCGCCCCAGTTCGTTCCGTCCTCGCTGACGTAGCATTCGTAATCCTTGATCCAGCCGTTGTGATTTCCGTCCTGCCGCGGCAACACGGTGACGCCCCGCAGCGTCAGGGGTTCCATGAGCCGAAGCCGAAGTTCATGCGGATGCGGCTTCAGCCCGTCGGACCACGACGTGTGCCAGAGCGTGCTCGAGTCGCGGTCCATCATGTTGGCGGCCTCGTAACCCAGTTCCTCACTGTCTGCTTCAATGGACGCGACGGCCAAACCGCGCGCCTTGTCAGCGGACGTCATCAAAGCGCGCACCTGTTCGGGCGTGATGGAGAGGTGCGGCTTGAAGCGCGAACTCTCCAGGTAATCCAGCAGGCTTTGCCGGAACTGTCGCCGCACAGGATCGGCTTCCAGGTCGTTCTCCAAATCAATGCTGCACACGGCGAGTTTGCCCGCGCCGACTTTCGCTTCAAAAAGCAGGCCAAGTTTCCGGTTCGTCACCCAGTCGTCAATCACCTGCACGGTCGGACGCAATTTCGCGGGCAGATCGTCGAGTATCATCGCCCCGGCGCAACTCACGAGATACCACCATTGCCAGTTGCTGTGAAACTCAGTCGGAAACTCCGCCAGCGCGGGACTCTTCGGATCGCACAAAATTCCGAGCGTCGTCGGTGCCTGCCGGCCCGTCCAGGCGGTGTTCCAGAAAATGCTGGAGAATCCGAGTTTTACCGGTGCCTTTTCGGCGTTTTTGACGCGTTGCGGCGGGATAAGCAACAGCACCTTGCCGCCCGCGTTGAGTTTGGCGAGCGCCGCGTCGCTCAATTCGTTGACCACCGTGAGGTCGGCAGGAACCGCAGCGGTCACCCTCGGCGGATAGATCCAGATGTCCCAGTCGTTTTCATATCGGGCCGGCGAAATTGTTTGGTGAGCTGAAGCCGATTGTTCGACCGCCACCACGAGTTTGCATTGCTGCGGGGCGGACGCGCGTTTGAGTGGAGCACGGATGTGTCCCAGCGCAATTCCATTGCCAATGGGAAGGTCTTTGGCCGGAAATTCCCCCTGCGCGATCACCTCTCCATCTGCCGCCACAATCTTCCAGATAGTTGTGGCATGAATGGGCGCGGGTCCAAAATGAGCCAGTTCGAGATCGGCTTCGAGCGTCTCGTCCGTCGTAAAAACGCGCTGGGTCAATCGCGCGAGCGGCACGGTGCTGTTGCAAAAGCGGCTGTATTCCCCGGCTGTCACATAGCCCTTGTCCTCCCAGAACGGATCAAGCACACCCACCAATGCCGTGCCTTGACCGGGAAAATCATGCAGGTCGAGCAACTCGAACCCACCCATGCCCGGCGTGCGCAGCGCAGATTCGATGTCCTCCTTGTAACAGAGTGTTTGGAGCTTGCCGGATGCCAGCAGAAATTGCCGCGCTTCGTCGCCCATGTGATGCGCTCCGAGTGAATCGCGGAAAATCTCGAAGTTTCGCGGCTTGAGATAGCCCGTGTATTTCTTCATCTCGTCAAAATTGGGATACACGCACCATTGCCCGACCTCGTGGCTGATGACCGGCACGTTGCGCTTTTGGATGTAATCACGGTAATCGGTCGTGGTTTCCGGCGGCTTCGCATTGAGGCGCGATTTCAGCCCGGCGCCCCAAAGCTGGATACGCGGATCGGGCGTAACGTGGAATTGATTCTCGGGAATCTGCGGCCATCCGGCGCCGCTGGTCCAAAGCCGGCGTGGGTCGAGTGATTTGTAGTAATTCACCCATTTCGCGAGATACTCCGAATGATTTTTCCCGCCGGGCTCGTTGCCGTAAGGCATGAGGATGAACGACGGATGATTGCCATAATATTTCAAGATGCGATCCGTCTCGGCGTAAATCCAATCGTCCACGGGCTTGCCGTCGCCCAGCGTCGTGGACTGATTTGCCCATGAGGACGCCTCGACATGAAAGTAGAAGCCCAGTTCATCCGCCGCCTCGAACGCCGCTTCGGGCGGACACCACGAATGAAACCGAATCAAATTCAATCCATGCGCCTTGCAGATTTTGATGACCCGCTTCCATGATTCCACGTCGGTGGGCAGATGGCCGGTCTTGGGATAGATGCAGCAATCGAGCGTGCCGCGAATGAAGGTTTTGCGACCGTTGATGGTGAATTGCGTGCCTTCCGTTGAAATATCCCGCAGACCGAGGGTGACGCGGCGTGTGCTGCGTGCTGCGTGATCCGTGACGAGTGTTGCGGTGAGTTCGTAGAGCGCCGGGTGGAATCCGTCCCAGAGTTGTGCGCCGGCGCCCAGCGGGATTTCGGTTTCAAGCGAACCGCCGGAGTTGTTCCACGTCACATCAATTTTCCAGGTCCGTTCCCCATCACCCCGACTCTCTCCCGCTGGGAGAGGGAGTTCTTTCCGTCCGTCGTTGGAGGTTCTCGAAGTCGCAGGTTCACGAGACACAGGAGTTGGATTCTCCCTCTCCCCGGGGGAGAGGGTCGGGGTGAGGGCGATCGTGATCTCAACAGTTCCCGTTCCAGAAGTGCCGCCCTCGTTTCCAATCCGCCCCTTTACCGTCACCGATTTCTTCGCCGCGTTTGGATACATCTGCAAATCCGCGATCCACACCAGCGGCGTCGCGCGCAGTTCGATTTTGCCGACGATGCCGTTCCAATCGCCCTGCGTGTGATCGCTGACGCTGTGCGAGTTCTCGCCGATGTCCACAACCAGCCGGTTGTCCACGCGGATTGTGAGCGTGTGCCTGCCGGGGGCGAGCGAGCCAAGGTCATAATCGTGCGGCGTGGCCAGGGAATTGTTCGTGCCGATCAACTGGTGATCCAACCAGACGCGCGTCTCCCAATGCGGCCGTTCAAGGGAAAGCACAACGCGTTTGCCCGCCCAATCGGGCGGAATTTCAATCTCGCGCTGATACCAGGCGGCGCCCGCGTAATATTTTTCCGGCGTCAGCCAGAACGGCACCTTCACGTTCCCCGGCTCGCGGTATTTCGCATATTGCGGTTCCGTGAACCATGAGCGGTCCACGATGCCGCCAATCCACTTCGTATCCACGGTCACGGGATCACCGATGCCTTGCCCGGGCAGCGAGCCGGGCAGTTTGATGCGGTCCGGCAATGCACGCTCAAACCAGCGCTCATGGACACCAGCATCAGCGCGGTCCAGGGCAAAGCGCCAGCCGCCCGCCAGGGAGATCGAATCGTCCGCCGCGCCGCTGGCGGCAAGCCAGCCGAGCCAAAGCACACCAGCAAGAATTGTTGTTTTCATCCTCATTCTTTCGGAAACCACTTTAAGAGTTCCGCAGCCACCAACTCGTGACCGCGACCGTTCGGGTGATTGCTCTGAGCCATCAAATCCTCGAGTCGCACGCCCGCTTTCACCTTCGCACGAAATGCTTCCAGGCTGTCCACCAAAGCGACGTGATACTCCGCCGCCAGCCGCCGAATTTGCGCCGCGTGCTGATTCAAGGGATCGTTCGGATCATCCAGCTTCGCCGTCGTGGCGGGTGTTGGCGTGAGCAGGATCACTTTTACATTGTGAGCCAGCGCATTCGTGATCATCGAACGCCAGGCTGCCTCCGCGCGTTTGAGTCCGATGGCGCGGTCGTTCAACGCGTAGTCAATCGTCACCACGTCGGGCCGTAGCGCGAGCACGTCGCGTTCGAACCGTTTTGCCCCGCTCTCGGAATTCTCGCCGCCGATGCCCGTGACGATGACGTTGATGACCGCATGCGGGAACCGTCCGCATAATGCGCGGTGCAGCCGATTGGGATAGGCCGTCAACATCCGCACTTCCGGCGTCTGCGCGTAACCCGCCGGCACGCTGTGGCCATGGCAGACGATGTTGACCGTGCGATTCGACGGCCATTCCCGTCCAAGTTCCGCCACGACGTTGGCCAAGTAATTCGCCGACTCCGCGACGCCGGCTGGTGCGGCCGAAACGGTCACCGTAAAAATCAAAACCGCGAGACTCGTGAGATATGCGAACCGCGGTGAGAAAGACCGGTTCCGCCCGACAACCTCAGCGTTGCGACGAACAAACTCGTCGCCGGACTCGAACGGCTGGGTCCACGTCCCATTTTTGCGTGCTTCTTGTGTTTCGTGGTTCAGCTCAGCCGCCATAGGGAAGTTCATGAGTTTGCGCGAAGTTCAGTCCACCAGTTCGCGCTCGATTCGTTCAAGCGATTTGCCTTTGGTCTCGGGCAGTTTCGCGAGAATGAACACAAACCCGGCCACGCAAATCGCCGCATAGAGCCAGAACGTGCCCGCCGGACCGAGTTGCTGGTTTAAAATTGGAAACGTGTAGGTCAGCAAAAAGCACGCAATCCACAGCGAACTGACCGCCACGGACATCGCCGCACCCCTAACGCGGTTGGGGAAGATTTCGGAAATCACCACCCAGGTCACGGGCGCGAGCGACATCGCGTAACAGCCGATCGCAGCCAGCACGAGCAGGAGCATCGGCAGACCAGTGACATGCGCGTGATAACACCAGCCCATGCCCGTGTAGATCACCGCCAGACCGGCGGCGCCGATCAGCATCAGCGGCCGGCGCCCGCCGCGATCCACCGTGCCCAACGCGACGAAAGTGAACGCCATGTTCACCGAACCGGTCCAAGCGATGTTCTTCAGCACGTCCGAAATGTCGTAACCCGCCGCGCGGAAGATTTCCTCGGCGTAGTTGAAGATCACGTTGATCCCGCACCATTGCTGAAACACCGCGAGCACGACACCGAGCACCAGCATCTTCGTCAACTTCGGTTCAAGCAGATCGCGAAAGCGAACGTGCTGGATTCCCTCGCCGGCCAGCGTGGATTCGATCTCCGCCACCGCGTCCCGGGCGTAGCCCTGACCGCCGACCTTTTCGAGCACGGCTCGGGCGTGGTCACGCCGTCCGTTCTTGGCCAGCCAGCGCGGGCTTTCGGGCACGACCAACATGCCCAGGAAAAACAAGACCGACGGCGCAGCCGTAAGACCGAACATCCAGCGCCAGCCGGACCGACCAAACCACGAATTGCGGATGAATTCATCCTTCGCCGCCACCGCGGCATCCGGTCCGAGGGCCTGCAAAATCTGATGGCCCAGATCGCGGACCAGCCACCAGTTGATGAGCTGGGCCGCGAGAATACCGACGACAATGGTGAGCTGGTTAATGGCCACGAGCCGTCCACGCATCTGCGCGGGCGCAATCTCGGCGATATACATGGGCGAAAGATTCGAGGCCAACCCAATGGCGACACCGCCCATAATGCGCCACGCGATGAACAAATTGAAGTTGTGCGCCAGCCCGTTGCCGATCGAGGTCACCGCAAAGAGCAGGGCCGAAAAGATCAGCAGCCGCTTGCGCCCGAACTTGTCGCTCAATGCGCCGGCGATCAACGATCCCACGAGACAACCAAGCAGCGCGCAACTGTTCGCCCAGCCTACCAGCGCAGGATCGTTCAATTGAAAGTAGCGCTCGAAAAATGGCTTCGCTCCACCGATGACGACCCAGTCCCAGCCGAACAGCAAACCGCCGAGCGCGGCGACCATGGACGTCAACCAGATATAGCGCAGGTTGAATTCCGCGCGGGTTTGAACAGTTTGGGCTGTGGGAGCAGCAGCAATCATAGAGTCGTTTTCAACCACCAGTAGCTGCGGAACTGAGTTTGCCCAAACTTTCCACAAATTGGAGCGAACCCACCACTACTGTTGCAGATTGAAAGGATTTCATACAATAGACATCAGGTCCGCGGCGAGCGGGTGGTTGGGGTCGCGTTGGAGCACGGTGTGGAGGAGCGTCCGCGCGGCGGCCGGGCGGCCCAGGCCGAGCTGCGCCTGTGCCTGCAGGAACAGCGCGGTGGTTTCCTGGCGTTGTTGCAGGTCA
>DASTWL010000063.1 GCA_035765895.1 Verrucomicrobiia bacterium
GGGTTTGCAGCACCTGAAACGTGTCGCGCACGTCGTTGAACAGCGCCTGTTGATAAACCGCCAGCTGGTCGGCCGTCTCGCGCCGCTCCAGTCCGTCCCCGCGCAGCATTTCGCGCCGGAGATTTTCAATGGCGGTGCGCAGGGACTTCAGCCGGTCTGCCAGGGCCGCATCGTTGGTTTTAACTTCATCATACGCCGCGCCAAAATAGCCGTAGAGCGAGTAGAGCGTCCGGCTCAATTCCGGCACATTCACGGGCGCGGGGTCCGGCGGGGCAAAATTCAGGGGGGCGACGTCCTGTTTGATCGCGCCGATCAACCCCAGCTTTTTCTTCGGATTTTCGCGCAGGTATTGCGTAATGGAATCCACGCCGGACACCGCAGGCAGGTTGGTGAGCCGCGCCTCCCAGGCGGCCGCCTGGTCGAGATTCGACGCGACGACCGCGCCAAAGATGACCGATTTATTGGCGGTGGCGATCAGCTTGTGCTCGGCTTGCACCGCGGCCAGGCCCTTGCTCTGCATGTTGAGCAGGTTGTAGTCAAAAAACACCTTCCGCAGCTGGGTGCCCGCCAGCACGCACAACCCCACCGTCAATCCGGTCGTCAGCACGGGCCGTTGCAGCCACAGTCTCTCGATGCGCGCCCGGTGCTGGGGTTCGTGGTAATCGTGATCCAGCACATTTTGCCGGCCGCGCAGCAGCAGGGCGGGGAGCAGGGTCATCATCGGAATCAGGCAGACAATCAGCCCGCCGCCGCAGATCACGCCCATTTCCTGAATGCCTTTGAAATGGGTGAACGCCATGGCCAGAAAGCCGGCGGCCGTGGTGATGGCGCCGGTGAAAATGCCCTTGCCCGTGAACACCATCGCCTTGGTCAGGGCTTCCAGTTCGGTGTGCTGATGCCGCAGCTCCTCCTCGTAGCGCGTCACGAGGTGCACCCCAAAGTCGATCGCCAGCCCGATCAACATCGGCACAAAGGTGATCGTGAGGATGTTCAGATGCCCCACCGTCAGCGTCGCGAAGGCCATGGTGTAGGCCAGCCCGATCAGCAGACAGAACGTGGCCTTCACCGGTCGGCCGGTTTCGTTGTAGCCGTAGATGAAAATCAGCGCGCACAGGAACAGCGACACCACGCTCGCCAGCATCGTGTCCTTCTGCGATTGCAGCATTTCGTCCTCTTCCAGCACGGGCTCGCCGGTCAGGCCCACGTTGACCCCCGGCACTTCGATGCGGGTTTGCTCAATCAACTGGCGGAGGCGCGCCACCGCCGCGCTGTTCAAATCGTCGGTTGGCGCGTGCGCCGTGACCAGGAAGATGCGGCCGTTGTCGAAGGTGATGTAAATCTGCTGCTCCGCCTCGGGGCCGGCGTTGAACAGGGCGTTCAAGCCGGGCGACGGCGGTTTGCCCGGGCGTTTCAGCGCGGCCGTGGCCTGGTTGATGATGCGTTCGAGCGCCGGCAGGGCGTCAACCAGCGACCGGTTCTCCGGATTGTCCTCCCGGCTGGCGGTGCGAATCTGCGTGTTCACCAGGTTGAACAATGAAACGAGATTGGTCGCCTTGGTGAACTGGCTGACGAACGGCCGGTAATCCCGCAGCGTCTTTTGCAGATCCCGCAAATCCTCCTCGGGCACGAACAACAACGCCTTCGAGCCCAGCGTCTTGAGGTCACCCTTGTAGAAGACGTTGACGAAGTGGTTGGTGTCTGCTTCGAGCTTGGCGCCGAGCCGTTCGACGAACTGCCGGTTCTTTTCCGCCTCGCCGCTTTGCACCACCACCACCAGGTCGTCCGGCTGCGGGAACTCGGCCTTCAACCGCAGGAAATCCTCGTTGTATTTCAAGTGCGGCCCGACGAGCGCGTTGCGGTCCGTGTTGAACTGGAGGAAGCAAACCGTGTAGGCCGCGCAGGCGACCGCCAGGAGCAGTTGGGGCCAGATGAACCACGCGGGCCGCCGGTGAATGGCGCCTGTCAGCCACGTCAGACAACGGCCGAAAAAGGTTTCGCCAGACAGCGGCTTCATGCGGGGTTCACGGCGGGCAGGGGCGGAAGGCCGGCTATTTCACCGGCTCGACGAATACCGCCGTGCCGTAGCACAGCACCTCCGTGATGCCGGGCGCGATTTCGGTGGCGTCATAGCGCACGCCCACCACGGCATTCGCGCCCATCTGGCCGGCATGTGCCAGCAACTGGTTGAAGGCATCCTCTCGCGCACGTTCGCACAGCGAGGTGTAGAGCGTGATATTGCCGCCCACCAACGCCTGCAGGCTCGCGCCGATGTTTCCGATGACCGAGCGCGAGCGCACAATGATGCCCCGCACCACCCCGAAGTTGCGGGTGACCCGGTATCCGGGCAGCTCGAAGGTCGTTGTGGTGAGAGGATGCGTCTGGCTCATACGCAGGGGAATTCAACACCATGAAGCGAGCCGGCAAAAGCGGAAACTGACAGGGTCAGCCCGCGGCCTGCAACCGGTAGCCAATGCCCGGCTCCGTCAGAATCAGCGTTGGCTGGGCGGGATCGGCCTCCAGTTTTTCCCGCAGGTGCGCCACATACACCCGCAGATAGTGCGTCTGCTCCACCGCGCCGGGCCCCCAAACTTCCGTCAAAAGCTGGCGATGCGTGATCACCCGGCCGGCATGACGCACCAGCAGGCGCAGCAGATTGTATTCGGTGGCGGTCAGGCTGACCGACCTGCCCTTCACCGTCACCTGGCGGGTGGCCAGATCCACCACCACGTTTTCCGCCTGATAAACCCGTTCCGCTTCCGGCTGGGTGGCATGCCGCAACGCCACCCGGAGGCGCGCGAGCAATTCCGCTGAATTGAACGGCTTGGTGACATAGTCATCTGCGCCGCCGTCCAGCGCTGCGACCTTGCCGGCCTCGTCGTCCTGCACGGAGAGAATCACCACCGGCACGCGGCTCCATTCGCGAATGCGCCGCAGCACTTCCTGCCCTGAAAGATCGGGCAGGCCGAGGTCGAGGACGATGATGGCGGGACGATGTTGCGCCGCCAGCGCGAGACCCGCACTGCCGCTGCCGGCGGCCAGCACGCGGTAGCCATTGGCCTCCAGCGTCACGGTCAACAGCCGCCGGATTTGCGGCTCGTCATCCACGACCAACACCAGGGGTTTCGGAATTTCGCTCATGGCCTTTCTTCCGGAACAGGCGGCAGTTTCACGCGCGGCAGCCGGACGGTAAAGCGCGCCCCACCATCGGGACGGTTGGCGGCCTCGACCCGTCCGCCTTGGGCTTCGGCGAAGCCCTTCACCAACGAAAGTCCCAGGCCGGTTCCGCCAGGTGCGGCGTCCGGGCCGCGTTGAAAGCGGTCGAACAAACGCGTCGCCAGTCCGGGCGGCAGGCCGGGGCCGCGATCCGCCACGTCCAGCACCAGCCAGTCGGGTTCCAGCCGGGCGCTCACGACGATGGGCGTGCCGGGGGGCGTGTGCGCGGCGGCGTTGCCGAGCAGGTTGACGAGAATCTGTTCCGTCAGTGCTGCATCCAGCTTCACGGGTTCATGACCAAACGCGATGTCCACGGTCACAGCCCGATCCGCCAGCCCGCGGCTCAAACTCTCGCACGCCAGCCGCACCACGTCGTGCAGGTCGTGCCAGTCGAGGCGCGGATGCAGGTGGCCCGCTTCCAGCCGCGACAGGTCGAGCAGGTTGCGCACGAGCCGGTTCAAGCGCGCCGTGGCCTCGTCAACTTCACCCGCCAGCGTTCGTTGCGCGGGATTCAGTGCGCCGGCTTCGCGCAACCCGCTCGCGGCGCTCGCGATGGCGGCCAGCGGCGTGCGCAGCTCGTGTGAGACGGAGTTGAGCAGAGTTTTGCCGAGCCGCTCCGATTCGGCCACCAGCGTGGCGCGTGCCTCCGCATCGCGCAATTGCTGCCGGTCCAGCACCAACGCGATCTGCCGCGCAAAGGCGTCCAGCAGCTCTCGTTGCGCCGGCGGCACGGTGGCCGCATTGGGAAACCGCAAGCTCAACACGCCGGGCACCCGGTCGCCCGCCATCAACGGCAGGTGAACCCCCTCGGCCGAGGCCAGCGTGTCGGTCCCACGCCCAGCGGGCTGCTGATGTTGCAACGCCCAGACCGCGACGCTGAGCTCCTTTTCCGGCAGCGTCCACGTGCTGGCGAAGTAAGGCGTCAGCGGTGCTGGCCCGGGTTCGTCCGGCAGCGACAACGCCACGTCTGCGCGAAACGCTTCCCCCACGTGCCGCACGACGACGCCCAGCAGTTGCGCGAGGTCGCCAGACTCCGCCAGGTCGCGCGTGAGCAGATACAAGGCGGTGGCGCGCTGTTCGCGGGCACGCTCGGCGATTTGCTGTGCCCGCAAGCGCGCGGCGAGATGCCCCATCGCCAGCGCAACGACGAAGTAGGTGGCGAACAACATCGTGTCCTCGGCGTTGTCGATGCGGAACGTAAACCTCGGTTCCGTGAAGACAAAGTTCCACAACAGCGCCGTGACCGTGGCGGCGGCCAGCGTCGGACCGCGCCCCACGAACATGCCCAGCAACACCACGCTCAACAGGAACACCAGCGCCACGGACTGGTAACCAATCCAACGCTGGAGCACCGCGTTCAAAACGGTCGCCACCGCGCTCACGCCCAGGGCGATGCCGTAACTGCGCAAATCGGATTGCGCCAGCCGCGGTGGCCGTCCGGGACGACCGGGTGCCCCGGCCGTCTCCGCGCGCACCGCCAGCACATCGACGTTGCCGCTTTCGCGGATCAGCCGGTTCAGAAACGATCCGCCCCGGAACAGCTCGAGCACGCGCCAGCCGGCGGGTTTGCCGACCACGATCTGCGTTGCGTTGCGTTCACGCGCCACGCGCAACAGCGCCGCTACCACGTCCGGGTCGCTCGTGGTGACGACCTCGGCGCCCAGCTCACGCGCGAGGGCGAGGTGTTCGGCGAGGCGCCTGTTCTCTGGCTCGCCCACCGCGCGGGGTTGTTCGACATACACGGCCAGCCACGGTGCGCGCAGCTCGCCCGCCAGCCGCCGTGCCCAGCGAATCAACGAGGCGGAGGTCGGGCTCGCGCTCACCGCCACCAGCAGTCGCTGCCCGGACTTCCAAGGGTCGGCGATGCCATGCGCCTGTCGGTAATCGCGCACGTCCTGGCCAACCTGTTCCGCGGCGAAGCGCAACGCCAGTTCGCGCAGCGCGGAAAGATTGCCCGCGCGGAAAAAATTGTCCTGCGCTGTCGCGGCCCGTTCTGCGAGGTAAACCTTGCCGGCGGCCAGGCGCGCCCGCAATTCATCCGGCGGCAGGTCCACCAGCTCGAGTTCGGCCCCGGCCAGCACGGTGTCCGGCACGGTTTCGTAAATGGCGATGCCGGTGATTTGCCGCACCACTTCGGCGCGGCTTTCGAGGTGCTGGACGTTGAGCGTGGTGAAGACGTCAATGCCCGCCGCCAGCAGTTCGAGCACGTCCTGGCAGCGCTTGGGATGACGCGCGCCCGGCGCGTTGGTGTGGGCGAACTCGTCCACCAGCACGAGCTGCGGCCGGCGTGCCAGCGTGGCATCGAGGTCGAAATCCGTGAGCTGCACGCCGCGATATTCGAACCGCGCCCGCGGCAGGGTGGGCAGCCCCGCGGTGAGCGCGTCCGTTTCCTTGCGCCCGTGGGTTTCGACGTAGCCGATCACAACGTCACGCCCTGCCTTCAATTCGCGCTGGCCGGCCTCGAGCATGGCGTAGGTCTTCCCGACGCCCGCACACATGCCGAGAAAGACCTTGAGCCGGCCGCGTTGCTGGCGCAGGGCTTCGCTCTGAATGGCGGCCAGCAACGCATCGGGATTGGGGCGGCCTTCGCTCACGGCCTTATCTTAATGAATCCACCGCCAGGTTCAGCTTCAAAACATTCACGCGCGGCTCGCCCAAAAAGCCGAGCTGCGGCAGTTCAACGCTGCGGTCAACCAGAGCCGCCAACCGTTGCTGCTGCTCCGGCGTGAAATGCCGCGCCGCCGCCACGCGGTTAATCTGGAAGCGCGCGGCCTCCGGGCTGATGTGGGGATCCAACCCGCTGGCCGAGGCGAGCAACAAGTCCGCCGGCACGGGTGCGTCCGCCGGCAAATGCTGCGCTGCGCGCCATTGAGCCGCGCGCGCTTCGATGGCGTGTTTCAAGTCCGCGCTCGCCGGGCCCTTGTTGCTGGCGCCGGACGGAACGGTGGCGAAGTCGCCTGCCGAGGGCCGGGGCCAGAAGTAAGCCGCGTTGGTGAAGCTTTGTGCGATCAGCTCCGAACCCGCCAGCTCGCCATCACGCGCAATCAAGCTGCCCTGTGCCTGCCTTGGGAATAGCAGCCTGGCCACGCCGGTTACGGCAAGCGGATAGATGATGCCGGTGAGCAACGTCAGCACGGTGAACATGCGAAGGGCCGGAAGAATCGTTTTCATGCGAGGCCAATGTGGGTGATGAAGAGGTCGATCAACTTGATCCCAACGAATGGCGCAACCAGGCCGCCGAATCCGTAAACCAGCAGGTTGCGCCGCAGAATGATCGCGGCCCCAAGGGGACGATAACTCACGCCGCGCAGGGCCAGCGGCACAAGCGCGATGATGATCAATGCGTTGAAAATCACCGCGCTGAGGATTGCGCTTTGCGGCGAGGCCAGCCGCATCACGTTCAACGCCGCGAGCGGCCCCGCGTTGGCGCCGGCCACCGCATAAAGCCCGACGAACATTGCCGGCAGGATGGCGAAATATTTGGCCACGTCGTTCGCAATGCTGAACGTGGTCAACGCGCCGCGCGTCATCAGGAGTTGCTTCCCGATCTCGACGATCTCGATGAGCTTCGTCGGGTTCGAGTCGAGGTCCACCATGTTGCCGGCTTCGCGCGCGGCCTGCGTGCCGGTGTTCATGGCCACGCCGACGTCAGCTTGCGCGAGCGCCGGGGCGTCGTTCGTGCCGTCGCCGGTCATCGCGACGAGATGGCCCTTTTCCTGTTCAGCTCGGATGCGCGCGAGTTTATCCTCGGGCTTGGCCTGTGCCATGAAGTCGTCCACTCCCGCCTCGGCGGCGATGGCGGCGGCGGTCAGCGGATTGTCGCCCGTGATCATCACGGTGCGGATGCCCATCTTGCGAAGCTGCGCGAACCGCTCCTTGATGCCGCCTTTTACCACGTCCTTGAGTTGAATGACGCCGAGCACATCGGCATTGTCGGCAACGACGAGCGGCGTGGCGCCTTGGCGGGAAACGTCCTCCACCGTGCTGGCAACCGCATCCGGGAAACGGCCGCCTTGGGATTCGACGAATGATTGCACTGCGCCGGCCGCGCCTTTGCGGATCGCGCGCGGCATGTGACCGTCGAGTTTTGGAAAATCCACGCCGCTCATCCGGGTTTGCGCAGTGAATGGAACGAACTGCGCGTGTGGCGCTGCGACTTCGCGTCCGCGCAGGCCGAATTGTTCCTTGGCCAGCACCACAATGCTGCGACCTTCGGGAGTTTCGTCCGCGAGCGAGGCGAGTTGCGAGGCATCCGCCAGCCGCTCCGGGGTGATGTTGGGTGCGGGTAGAAACGCGGCGGCCATGCGGTTGCCCAATGTGATGGTTCCCGTCTTGTCGAGCAGCAGCACGTCGATGTCCCCCGCCGCTTCAACCGCTCGCCCGCTGGTCGCCATCACGTTGCGGCGGATCAACCGGTCAATGCCGCTGATGCCGATGGCGCTGAGCAGCCCGCCGATGGTCGTGGGAATCAGACAGACCAGCAACGCCACCAGCACCGGGAGGCTCAAGTTGGAAGAACCTGCTTGTCCGGCGGCGGTCTGACTGTATCCAGAAAATGCCGGCAGCGTGAACACCGCCAGGATGAATGCCGCCGTCAAGCCGAGCAGCAGCAGGCCCAGCGCAATTTCGTTCGGCGTCTTCTGACGCTGGGCGCCCTCGACCATCGCAATCATACGGTCGAGGAAGGTGTTACCCTTCTCCGAGGTGATGCGAATGACGATGCGGTCGCTGATGACGCGCGTGCCACCGGTCACGGCGCTGCGATCGCCGCCACTCTCGCGAATCACGGGCGCGCTTTCGCCCGTGATGGCCGATTCATCCACGGTCGCGATGCCTTCGATGACTTCGCCGTCGGCGGGGATGACGTCATTCGCCTCGCACACGACCGTATCGCCTTTCTGCAACTCCGGCGCGGCCACGCGCTCTTCACTGCCGTTGCGAAGCCGCCGGGCCATCGTCTGGGTGCGCGCCTTTTTGAGGCTCTCCGCCTGCGCCTTGCCGCGCCCTTCCGCGAGCGCCTCGGCGAAGTTCGCGAACAACACGGTGAACCAGAGCCAGAGGGTGATTTGCAGGTCGAAGCCGGACCACTGACCGGCGAACAGGTTGCGCAGCACCGCCACCGTGCACAGCGCCGCACCCAGTTCGGTGATGAACATCACGGGGTTTGCCCACTGCACACGCGGGTCGAGCTTGCGCAGCGCCGACCAGACGGCCGGTCGGAGCAGTTGCGGGTCCAACAGGGAGGATGATTTTTTCATGGTGATCAGCCCGGCGGGTTAAAACACCCGCCCTTGCAGCATCAGCAGTTGTTCAATGACCGGACCCAGCGTCAGCGCGGGCAGGAACGTGAGCGCGCCGACGATGATGACCACGCCGATGAGCAGCACGACAAACAAAGGTCCGTCTGTGGGAAAGGTGCCGCTCGAAGCGGGTGCCACCTTTTTGCCGGCCAGGCCGCCCGCCAGCGCCAGCGCCGGGATGATGACGGCAAAGCGCCCGACCAACATGCAGAACGCACCGAGCAGATCATAGAATGGCGTGGCGGCATTCAAGCCCGCGAAGGCGGAGCCGTTGTTGTTGGCCATCGAGGCGAACGCGTAAAGAATTTCGCTCAAGCCGTGCGGGCCGGCGTTGTTCAGGCTGCTTGTGCCCGCTGGAGTCACGGCGGCGATCGCCGAGCACACGAGCACCATCACGCACGGAGCGAGCACGGCGATCATGGCGAGCTTCACTTCACGCGCCTCGATTTTCTTGCCCAGGTATTCCGGCGTGCGTCCCACCATCAGACCCGCGAGAAATACGGTGAGCACCACAAACATCAGCATGCCGTATAAGCCCGCGCCCACCCCGCCGAAGACGACTTCGCCGAGGAGAATGTTGAACAACGGCACCAGCCCGCCCAGCGGCGAAAAGCTGTCGTGCATCGCATTGACAGAACCGTTGGAGGCGTCGGTCGTTGCGGTGGCCCACACCACCGAGTTGGCAATGCCGAAACGCGTTTCCTTGCCTTCCAGATTCGGCAGCCCCGCAAGCGCCGGGTTCGGTTGGTATTCGGCCCATAACGCCAGCCCGAGTCCCGCGAGGAACAGCACCATCATCGCGGCCCAGATCGCCCAGCCTTGGCGCCGCGAACCCACCATGCGGCCGTAGGTCAGGCACATCGCCGACGGAATCAGCAGAATGGCGAGCATTTCGAGGAAGTTCGTCAGCGGTGTGGGGTTCTCGAACGGGTGCGCCGAGTTCGCGCCGAAGAATCCGCCGCCGTTGGTGCCGAGTTGTTTGATGGCGATCTGTGAGGCGGCGGGTCCGAGCGGGACAAGCTGGTGGGCGTGTTCCAGCGTGGTGACATTGGCGTAGGGGGAGAAGCTTTGCACCACGCCCTGCCCTACCAGCACCACAGCCAGCACTAGCGACAACGGCAGCAACACATAAAGCGTCGCGCGAACGAGGTCGGCCCAGAAGTTGCCCAGCGTTTGCGTGGATTTACGAGCGAGGCCGCGCGTCAACGCCAGCAACACCGCGATGCCGGTGGCGGCACTGACGAAGTTTTGCACCGTGAGCCCGAGCATCTGCGTGAGGTAGCTCAGCGTCACCTCGCCGGAATACGCCTGCCAGTTGGTGTTGGTGACGAAGCTGACGGCGGTGTTCACCGCCAGATGCCACGCTGGCGCGGGCAGATGCTGCGGATTCAGCGGCAGGACGCCCTGCCCCCATTGCAGCAGGAACAGGAACACGACGCCCGCGAGATTGAACCACAGCAGCGCGGCGGCGTATTCGGTCCAGCGCATTTCCCGTCCGGGATCAACGCCGGCCAGCCGGTAGATGAACTGCTCGATGGGACCCAGCAACCGCGACAGCAGATGCCGCTCGCCCGTCAGGGCGCGGGCCAGGAATTCGCCGTGCCACGGGGTCAACGCCACCAACGCGCCGACATACACGATGATCTGGAGCCAATCGCGCTCGTTCATGCCGCCACGCTAGGCGGGTGTTGCGGAAGGCGTTAATCAAAACGCGGTCTCGCCGCGTTAAAAAAACGTCAAAATGAGCGGGATGCTCCGTTGACGCCGTTCAATGTTTCTCCGGCATGATCCGGTCCGGATGGCGCGCCCGGCTGACGGCGGTGTCGTAGGTGATGAGGCACTTGCAGTAGAGGTCGTAGAGGCAGTTGTCCATGAGCACCATGCCGTCCTTGCGCCCCATTTGCAGCGTGTTTTCCAGCTGGTGCAGCTGGTTTTCGCGGATGAGATTTCGCACTGCGCCGTTCGCGGTCAGCATTTCGTAGGCGAGCACGCGGCGGGTGCGGTCCGCGGCGGGCAGCAAATCCTGCGAGATGATGCCCTGCAGGGCATTGGCCAGCTGCAAAATGATCTGTCGTTGGGCGCTGCCTTCAAACACGCCGATGATGCGCTCCAGGGCGTGCGAGACGTTCGGTGAATGCATCGTGGCGAGGACGAGGTGGCCGGTTTCCGCCGCGGTCAACGCCGTGGAAATCGCTTCGTAGTCGCGCATCTCGCCCACGACGATCACGTCCGGATCCTGCCGCAACACGTGGATCAGTGCGCGGTTGAACGAGCGCACGTCGGTGAGCACTTCCTGCTGCACGACGATGGCGCGCTTGTTCTGATGCACGAATTCGATGGGATCCTCGATGGTGACAATCTTGCAGCGCCGCTCGCTGTTGATGAGGTCCACCAAGTAGTTCAACGTCGTCGTCTTGCCCGCGCCGGTCGGGCCGGTGATGAGCACCAGGCCGTTGGGCTTGCGCGCGAGTTCATCCAGGCGTTCGGGCAGGCCGAGCTCTTCGCGGGTGGCGATGCGGTCGCCGCAGAAGCGGAAGCTCAGTTCGGGATGCCCGTTGCGGCGGTAGAAGGTCACGCGCACCCGGCCGGCGGCGCTGTGCAGCAGCGAAATGCAAAGCTCCCACTCATTCTCAAATTTTTTCCGCTGTTGCTCGTTCAGCAGGCCGTTCGTGATGTCCGTGATGTCGGTTTCGGTGAGCGCATCTTCGTCGGCGAGGATGATTTCCCCGTTCACGCGATACGCGGGCGGCACACCGACGACCAGGTGCAGGTCCGATGCATCAAAATCGCTCGCGGCGGCCAGGAAACGATCCAGGTTTTCTGAGCTCATGGATGTGCAGCAGGACAAGCATCGTGCCCGTCCCGTGGGTTTTTCAAGTTGAAACGGCGCCCGGGATTGATTCTGACGCACCACCGAACAGGCGGGACGCCTGTCCCACTACCCTGGCGGCGCCAGCCTGAATCGGCATGCCTGGTCTTCATCGTCTGAAGCACTGCCTGACCAAACCGCGCACGCGGAGCCAGAAGCCGGTCTGGGCGACGTGCAGCAACGCGGCGCGCACTTCATCCGAGCGCGGGTTCAATTCCCGGGCGCGGTTGAATGAAACCGTGGCGGCGCCGGCCAGGCCGAGCGCCTGCTGGCACCGGCCCAGTTCGAGCCAGAGCAAAAAATGCCCCGCATTCCACTCCACCGCCTGCTGGAGCAGTTTCAAGGCGAGCGCGAACTGCTCGTAAAAGGAGCGGACGCGGGCGGCGAGCCAGGTGGTGAACCAATCCTGCGGCGCGAGCAACCGCGCCTTGTCGAAGCAATAATCGGCGCGGCTTTCCCGCCGGGCGAGCAGCACATCGCCGCGCGCCAGCCAGACGTAGGGAGTGTCGCCGCGTTCCTCGAGCGCCGCGTCCGAAAACGCCATCGCGCCCTGCAAATCCCCGGCGCGGCCGAGCGCCACGGCCTTGGCGGCAAGCAGCTCGGGCTCGTGCGGAAATTGTTCGAGCGCCTTGTCCGCCCACAGCCGGGCTTCTTGAAATTCGCCCAGTTCAATGAGCATGCGGACCTGACCGGTCCATGCCGCGGCGCAGCGCGGATTGAATTCGAGCACCTTGGAAAAGTGGCGCAGCGCGGACTCGAACCGGCCATTCTCGAACGCCGTCCGGGCTTCGGCAAGGAAGTGCGCCTCATCGCGCCGGGCCGTTTGCAGCGGCTGATGTGAACGCTCCTCGGAACCGTCCCCGAGTTCAAGATTTCCGAAGCGGCTCATGACCCGTTGATAGCAAGCTCACGCCGGCGGAACCACCGAATTCTTTGGCGCGCCGGCCGGACGTTTCACCAGCTTCGCGCGCGCCTTGCGCAATTCGTCGGCCGACAGCGCGTGGCCGACGAGGCGTTCCCGTCGCCTGGCGCGGGCCAGCCACGCGGCGCGGATGATCTGGGCGGCCAGAAGCAGCGCCAGCCACGGCAGCACGGGAAAAACGTAATCCCGATAGGCATCCGCCGGAAGCCGGGCCGCCAGGAACGTCGCGACGAGCAGGCACGCCAACGCGACGAGGAACACGGCAGCATTGCGTCCGCGTCCCCGCAGGTTCTCAAACAAGCCGGCCCAGAACGGACTCATAACGAAGCAAAAAGTTTAGCTCCCCCGCGCCACGTTGGCGCTGCGCGCCCGGCCTTCGGCCCACGTGCGCAATTCACCAATCTGTTCCGCCATCGTCTTCGCGAGCGGCACCGTCTGCGCGATAGACGCGAGCACCTGCGCCGTCGTCAAATCGGTGCGGGCATAAAATGCATCGTAGAGCGCGCTGTTGATGGCCTCCTCGATTTCCGCGCCGCTGAACTGGTCGCTCGCGTCCGCCAGCGCGGCCAGATCGAAGGCCGCCGCGTCACGACTGCGCCTGGCCAGATGGATGCGGAAAATCTCCCGTCGCTCCGCACGGCTGGGCAGATCCACGAAGAAAATTTCGTCGAGCCGGCCCTTGCGCAGCAGTTCGGGCGGCAGGTGTGCAATCTCATTGGCGGTGGCGACGACGAACACCGGCGCCGTTTTCTCGGAGAGCCAGGTCAGGAACGTGCCGAACACGCGCGCGGTCGTGCCACCGTCGGCAATGCCCGAGCCTTGCGAGCCGGCGAACGCCTTGTCGATTTCGTCCACCCACAGAATCGCGGGCGCCACGGACTCGGCCACGGCAATGGCGCGGCGCACGTTTTCCTCCGACGAGCCGACGAAACTGCCGAACATCCGGCCCATGTCGAAGCGCAGCAGCGGGAGCTGCCAGAGGTTCGAGACGGCCTTTGCGCACAGGCTCTTGCCACAGCCCTGCACGCCGAGCAGCAGCACGCCCTTCGGCGCGGGCAGGCCGAACGCACGGGCTTCGTCGGTGAAGGCGGCGGCACGTTTGGTCAGCCACTCCTTCAACACCGCCATGCCGCCGACGTGGTTGAAGTTTTCGTCGGTGGCGTAGTATTCCAGCAGGCCGCTCTTGCGGATGATTTGCTGCTTCTCCGCAAAGACGTCGCCCACGGCGTCCGCGCTCAAGCGCTCGTCCTTCACGATGATTTTGGCGAAGACATTCTCCGCCTCGCCAATCGTCAGGCCGAGTGCGGCCTGCAGCAGGCGCTCGCGCCCGGCTTCATCGAGGTCGATGGTTACCTGTTTGAATTGCTTTACGTCGGTGATGATGTGATCGAGCAGCGCGGACAAATCCTCGCGCGCCGGCAGCGGGTGGTTCAGCACCGTGATTTCCTTTTCGAGTTCCGTGGGGATTTCCAGCACCGGCGAGATCAGGATGATGGTCTTGTGGCTGTTCTTCAGATGGAGCGCGATGTCCTTGAGCTTGCGCGTCACGGCAAAGTTGTTCTTCGTCAGAAACGGATGAAGATCCTTGAACACAAACAACGCAGGCTCGACCTGTTCGATGACAAGGTCCAGCGCCGCGAGCGGTTCCTTCGTGGCGGGGCTGCGATTTTTTTGCGATTGAATGGACGTTCCGGCCGGCACAATGCCGGTGCTGCACGTCCACTCGAACACGCGCTTCTGCCGCTTCTTCGCAATCTCGGCGATGAGTTCCTGCACGCGCAGCTCCTCGCTCGAAATGATGTAGAGTATCGGATACCGCGCCCGGATCAGTGTTTCGATTTCGGTGGGGAAGGACATGGACGGGAAGGCGTGCTTGGTTCGGGCTCAGCCAAGGAAACGTTTCCACCACGGCCGGCCGGGCCTGGGCAGGTTTGCGATGGACTGGCTAAGCCGTTGTTCGACCGCGGGCGGCACGCTGACGCCGGCACGGTCTTCACGCAGCGCCTCCTCCACGGTGGCGAATTCGCGGGCCGAGGTGTGCTGGGACGGCGTCCGGGAAACTTGTTCCTGTTCACGGGATGCGGTTTTGATCTGG
This sequence comes from Verrucomicrobiia bacterium, assembly GCA_035765895.1. Classification (NCBI taxonomy): domain Bacteria; kingdom Pseudomonadati; phylum Verrucomicrobiota; class Verrucomicrobiia; species Verrucomicrobiia bacterium. The sequence continues at coordinate 14,400 of DASTWL010000063.1, forward strand.
CGTTTCATGATTCACCTCAGGCGGTTTTCTCAAACTGTGCGGCAAAAACCTTGCGGGCGCGGTGCAGTTTGCCCCGCACGGCGTCGGCGGTCTGTCCGGTCAAATCGGCGATTTCCTCGTAGCTCATTTCCTCGTCGGCCACCAGCAACAACAACAGCCGATACTCGGGTGTGAGTCCGTCCAACGTGGTTTGAATGCGTTCGCCCAGTTCCTTCACCTCCAGGATGCGCAGGGGGGAGTCCCCCGCGGCGGGGGCGGTGTCGAGCAACGCGGTGTCATCGGTCGTGGTGATGTGCCGCTGGTGCCAGCTGGATTGCAGGTTGTGACAGTGATTGATGGTGATGCGATAAAGCCAGGTGCGGAAGGCGGATTCGCCGCGGAAGTCATCCAGCTTGCGATAAACCTTGAGGAACACGTCGTGCGTCACGTCCTCGGCGCGCTGTGGGTCGCCGAGATAGCGCAGCGCGAGGTAATACACCGCGCGGCTGTGCTCGTGGTAAAGGTCGGCGAACCCGGACGGCTCCAGCCCGGGCGGCGTGGCTTTTTCAACGCCAGAATCGTTCACGAGGGTTTCCACGGCGGATTAGACAGCAGCCGCGCGGAATCGTCACGCACGAAGGACGGCGCCGGCATCCTCGAATGACAAAACTGTAATGTCCCGGCCGGGTCCGCATTCATCCGCACATGGTCTGTTGAAGTGGAAAGGACGATCCGGTGATCGCCGAACAACGAAGACAGCCAACAAAAGGATATGACATGAAACTCAACACACTTGCAGTGATGGTGGCCGCGGGTCTGTTCGCGGCCGGAACGGTGTTTGCCGGGAACGGCCCCGGCCCGCGCGGCCAGGGCCACGGCGGCCCGCCGCAATCCGCCGAGGAGCGCGCCGCCCGGCAGGGCGCGTGCCTGGAAAAGGAACGGCGGCGTGTGCCCACAGGGCGGTCCGCGTGCGAATTGCCCCGGCTTGGGCAGAGGACCAGGCCAGGATCAGGGCCATCAATGGCGGCGCCGGGGGAGTGGGTTGCCCCTTCAGCCCCTGAGACAACAACATTCCTCGCCGGCCGAGGCAATGTCGGCCACGCTTCACGCCGCCAGGTGTTTCCGGATGGAAGCCACCACCTCGGGCATGTCCACCGGCTTGGCCAGGAACTCCAAGCCGCCGATCTGGCCGCCGTGCGAGTTCACTTCCTGCTTGGTGGCCGCCGCGGTCAGGAAGATGATCGGCACCTTCTCGAACCGGGGGCTGGCTTGGAAATGCGCGGCCAGCTGCCCGCCGTCCACGCCCGGCATGAGCACGTCCAGCAGGATGAGGTCCGGCTGAAACGTGAGCGCGGCCGTCAGGGCATGCGGGGCGGCGTTTTCGACCTGCACCACGAACTCACCGGTCTGTTCCAGGTTCAATTTCAGCATCCGGGTGATGCCGGGTTCATCATCCACCACGAGAATACGCTTCTTGCGCGGGTTCATAGTATTCCTCCTTTCAGGCTTTCAGCACCACGGTGACGAGCGCGCCCCCTTCGGGCGCATTGGTAATTTCAATTTCTCCGCCGTGCAGGGCGACGATCTTTCGCGCCACGGAAAGTCCCAGGCCGGTGCCGGTGCCGACCGGCTTGGTGGTGAAAAACGGATCAAAGACCTTCGGCAGCACGGCCTCGCTGAGGCCGGCTCCGGTATCCTGCACCTGCGCGATGATGACCATGTCGCCCGGATGGAACCGTCGGAAAATCGGTTCGCGGGCGGACAACGAGTCGAGCTTGTGCGTCCGGGTTCGGACCGTGAGGGTGCCGCCCCGGTCCATGGCTTGAATGCCGTTGATGAAGATGTTGATGAAGACCTGCTGGAGCTTCTGCGAATCCGCGGGCAGGCGCGGGAGCAGCGGGTCGAGTTCCTCCTTCAGGGTGACGTGTGAAGCGATCAACTCGTTGCGGACCAACATCAGCGAGCGTCGGATCACTTCATTCACGTCCTCCTCCGCCCAGTGGAATTCCAGGCTGGCGGACAGGCTCAACATCTCGCGGATGATGGTGTTGGCCCGTTTGACGGCGTCGCGCATGTCGTTCAACGCCGCGGCGAGGTTTTCATCCGGCTGGCCAAGGCGCGTCCCGAGGTAATCCAGCCCCATCAGAATCGTCTGCAGCGGATTTTTGACCTCATGCGCGACGCCGGCGGCCAGCGTCCCGAGCGATTCCAGCTTCGCCGCCTGGATCAACTGGAGCTGCGCCTCCTTAAGTTCCTTGTGGGAAACCTTCAACTGCCGCACCATCGTCTTCAGCAGCAACCCGCGCCGCGTGAGCCGTTCATAAGCGCGCTCCAACTGCTGGGCCGCCAGCCGCCGCTCCGTGATGTCCTGCACCATGCCGACAGAACGCACGATCTGGCCGTTGGCATCGCGCACGTGCTCGCATTTCTCGTGGACGATGCGGACTTCGCCCGTGGACTTGCGAATGACCCGGTGTTCGATCTCGTAAGTGTCACGGCCGTCGCGGACGGAGTCCGAATAGGCGGTGGCCACGGCAGCCCGGTCCTCGGGATGCACCCGCTCGAGAAACTCGTCGTAAGCGACGCCCGATTCCTGCCGCTCCATGCCGAAGATGCGATAAACCTCGTCCGACCAGGTCAATCCGTGGGTGGCGAGGTCCAGTTCCCAACCGCCCACGTGGGCGATGGATTCCGAGCGCCGCAGCCGTTCATCACTCTTCCGCAAGCGTTCCGCCGCCGTTTTGCGTTCCGTGATGTTGCGGGCGATGCCCACGAGGCCGATGATTTTTCCGTCCGCATTTTTGAGCGGCACCTTGGTCGTCAAAAACCAGTGCTGCTGCCCCGTCCGGTTCACCACGGGCTCCTCGCGATTGGACAACGGCTTGCCGCTGCGAAGAACCGCCTCCTCGTCGGCGCGATACTGCGCGGCCAGTTCCTGCGGAAAGAAATCGTGATCCGTCCGGCCCAGCGCCTCCCGGGTGTCGTTGGCACCCAACAGGCGCGCATGTGCCACATTGTTCAGCAGAAACCGGCTCTCCGTGTCTTTCACAAACACGCAGTCCGGCAGATTGTCGATCAGCGTGCGGAGGAGATTGCGTTCATGTTCGAGCGCCTCCTCAGACCGTCGGTGCTCCACAAACTGACCGATGTGCGCCCCTGCGGCGCCGAGCACCTCCAGCATGCGCTCGTCAGGCTGCTGTGGCTCGCGGCTGTAAAGCTCGATGACGCCGACCGTCTGATGGTTGAAATGAACCGGAAAGGCGCAGCCGCAGCGCAGCCCGGCCTTGGCTGGTGGTAAATCGCAGGCGAGGTCGGGATCGCACGAAACATCAGGAACCCAGACTGGCCCGCCCCGCAGCCAAACGCGGTTGGGAAGACCAGCACCCGAGCGGACCGCGTGCCTGCGGCCGCCCGGTCCAAAGTCAGCCGCTGGCAGCGGCGCCCGCCAGAACTCGTTTTCGCACCGGAGCGCGCCGGCCTCGCCGGTCCAGCAGGTCGCATGATGCCAGAGCAGGATTTTGCACAGATGTTCGAGCACCAGCGGCATGGCTCCGGCCAGTGTATTCCATTCTGCGAGGTCGCGGGTTACGGCATATTCAGCCGCCAGCAGCAATTCAGCCCGTTTGCGGCTGGTGATGTCTGCGATCAAACCATCGTAAGCCACCAGCTGCCCCTGAGGGTCATGATGGGGAATGGTGGTGTTTTGAACCCAACGCACGCCCCCCTGCTTGTGCATCAGCCGATGCTCCAGGGGGGGCGGCACATCGCCGGCCAGGATGCGGCTCGCCTGGGCCACCACTGCGTCACGGTCCTCCTCGTGAATCACCCGATACCAAAGATACGGATCGGCCGCGAACTCAGCGGAGGTGTAACCCGTGACCGCCGCGCAGCCCGGCCCGTGTGACGTTGCCCCGGAGCGGCCATTTTCCACCTTGACCGTGTAGATGTAGTCCGTGGTGGCCGCGAGCAAGCGACGATAACGTTGCTCACTTTCCCCCAGCGCCTGCTCGACCTGCTGGCGTTCCGCCATCAGGATTTCTGTCTTCATGCCCGCCTCCTTCCAGCATTGATTATGTTAACATACAATCAGCCGACGTGCTTGGGGTGGCGGGGCCCCCACCCTCAATTTGCCCGCTCAGGCATTCTTGATGAACAGCTTCCCGGGCAACTGGCGGATGAGGCGTTTCATTTCGAGGCTGAACAACGCCACGTTCGTGGCGGAAGCCGGCAGACCGCATTTGCGAATGACCTCGTCAATGCTCATTTCCTCCCGGCCGAGCACGGCATAAACCTTCTGCTCGTGCTCGGAGAGTTCCAGCGCGGGCAGGGTGCCGGTTTCGGCCGGCGAGGGCGGGCGATTGCTCGCGGGGAACAGGTATTCAAATTCGCTCAGGATGTCCTCGACACCTTCGCAAAGCTTCGCGCCCTTCTTGATGAGATCGTGGCAACCCTTGCTGCGCGGCGAGTCAATGCGTCCCGGCACGGCGAACACCTGCCGGCCGTATTCGGTGGCGAAGTTCGCCGTGATCAGCGCGCCACTGGTCAGGTTTGCCTCGACCACCACCGTGCCGAGCGTCATGCCGGCGACGATGCGGTTGCGGATGGCAAACGATTGCCGGTCGCCGTTGCGGTTGAAGGGAAATTGCGAAATCACCGCGCCGTTGGCGGCGATGCGTTCAAACAACTCCGCGTTCTCCGGAGGAAAAACCACGTTGATGGCCGTGCCCAGGATCGCAATGGTCCGGCCCTTCGCGCTCAGCGCGCCCTGGTGCGCGGCGGTGTCGATGCCGCGCGCGCCGCCGCTCACGACCGTGACGCCCGTGTAGGCGAGCTGGTAGCCAAGCTTGCGCGCCGTCTCGATGCCGTAATGCGTCGTCTGCCGGGAGCCGACCATGGCCACGGAATTCTTGTCGCGCTCGGCGAGCTGGCCCTTCACGTAAAGCACCACGGGCGGATCGTAAATCTCGCGCAGCAACGGCGGATATTCGGCGTCTGCCTGGGTGACAACATGGCAGCCAAAATCAGCGATGCGCTTGAGTTCGCCCGCGAGATCAACCGACCGTTCCCAATCGGCGATGGCGGTGGCGGTTTCGTCGCCGATGCCGCGCACCGAGAGCAGTTGTGATTTGGAGGCCCGGAGCACCGTGGCGGCGTCGCCGAAGAACTCCAGCAGCTGGCGGACGCGCACGGGGCCGACGCCTTCGACCAGATTCAACGCCACCAGTGCTTCGCGGGAGTCCATGCGGCGAGGTTAAGAACGCAGCGGGCGCGGGCAAGTCCGGTGTTTGCCCGGCCGCCTCAACCGCCGCGCGGGTGAACGGCACTCCTGCTACAACAGGCTGATCTGCGATTTTTCCTGGGCCACGACTTCGGCCAGGCTGGCCACACGGCGTTTGCGGCTTTCGATGATGTGCTTGTCCAGCGTGGCGTCGTAGGTCACCGGATAATTGCCGTCGTAGCACGCCATGCAGAAGCTCTCCGCCGGATGGCCGGTGGCCTTGACCATGCCTTCCTGGGAGAGGTAATGCAGCGAATCGGCGTTGAGATACTTGCGAATCTCCTCGCGGCTGTGGTTGGCGGCCATCAGCTTGCTGCGGTCCGGGAAATCAATGCCATACACGCACGGATTCATGTGCGGCGGGCAGCTCACGAGCACGTGCACCTCCTTGGCGCCGGCCTCCTTCAAATTGTTTACACGCGACTTGCACGTCGTGCCGCGCACGATCGAGTCGTCCACGATGATGACACGCCGGTTCTTCACCAGCTCGTGAATCAGGTTGAGCTTCACGCGCACGTTGAAGTCGCGGATGAGCTGCGACGGCTGGAGGAAGCTGCGGCCAACGTAGTGGTTGCGGACGAAGGCCATCTCATAGGGGATGCCGCTCTCGAGCGAGTAGCCGAGCGCGGCGCAATTGCCGCTGTCCGGCACCGGCACCACGATGTCGGCGTCGATCGGGCACTCGCGGGCGAGTTGCCGGCCCATTTCCACGCGCACCTGATAAACGCTGCGCCCGGCGAGATTGCTGTCCGGCCGGGCGAAGTAAACGTATTCAAAAATGCAGAACGCGCGGCGCTGTTGCTCCGGGAACGCCTGCACGCTCGTCAGCCCCTCGTCGTTGATGATGACGATTTCGCCGGGGGCGACGTCGCGGATGAACTTGGCCTGGATCAGGTCGAGCGCCGTGGTCTCGCTGGAGAGCACGTAGGCATCGTCCTTTTTGCCGATGCACAACGGCCGGAAGCCGTGCGGGTCGCGGACGCCGATGAGCTCTTTTTCCGTCATGATGACGAGCGAATAGGCCCCTTCGATGCGGCGGACGGTCTGCACGAGGTCATTGGCCTTGCCGTTGAATGTCGGCTGCGCCATCAGGTGCAGGATGATTTCGCTGTCCACCGTGGTCTGGAAAATCGAGCCGCGGGATTCCAGCTCCTCGCGAAGCTGCGAGGCGTTGGTCAGGTTGCCGTTGTGGGCGATGGCGATCTGGCCGATGGCGCAATCCACCGCGAGCGGCTGGGCATTGCGCAGGTGCGACGAGCCGGTGGTCGAATAGCGCGTGTGGCCGATGGCCATCTTGCCCACGAGCCCGTGGAGGATTTCACTGTTGAACACCTGCGGCACCAGGCCCATGCCCTTGTGGACGCGGAACTGTTTGCCGTCGGAGGTGGCAATGCCGGCGCTTTCCTGCCCGCGATGTTGCAGGGCATAGAGGCCGAAGTAGGTGAGTTCCGCGGCGTTGGGATGGCCATAAATGCCAAAAACGCCGCAATAATGTTTGGGGTAGTGCTGGGTGTGCATCAACGCGCGCCACGTTATTCCACCGAAGCCGTGCCCAATCGGCAAGTTTCAAATTCAAGCGCCCATCCCAACGGCCCGGAAACTTGTATTTGCCGCGCCGGGAAGGTTTTGCTCCAATGTCCCCATGAACCGCAAGGCACTTTGGCGGTTGCGTTTAAAGCGCCTGGGCCTGGCGATGCTCCTGCTGGGTGTCCTGGTTGCTGGAGCGCTGCTTGTTGAACGGTTGCGCGGCAGCCTTGCGTTAAATCATCGCCTCGCCGAACTCGCGAAGCAGGGAGAGCGTTTGCAAGTGACGGCGTTTGCGCCGGCGCGGACCACCACGAGCAACGATGCCGCCGCCGCCCTGCTCCGCCTCACGAACCAGCTGGATGCAACTTCTGCCGTGTGGACAACGTCGCCGCCCATGGGCCGCTACGCCGCACCCGGCAAGTTGATTGTCGCCACCAAACTCAACACCTGGATCAACGACCGGGAAACGAATGACTGGCGAACCGTTGCGAAGTCCCTCGGCCAGGACCGCGCGGTGCTGGAAAGCATCCACAGCGCCTTGCTGCGCCCCGGGTGGAACGACGGCTTTGCGTATGACAACGGCTTCCTCGATTTCAAAATCGGCCCGCTCGTCGTCTGGAAAAATTTTTCCCAGCGCCTTGCGCTGACCGCCTTGATGGCGTTGCGGCAAAATGACCCTGAATCCGCCGTGGCGCGTATCGAGGATGCGGGCCAGCTGCTGAAGTTGCAGGCCAATTCGCCGCTGCTCATCGCGCAGCTCGTGAGGCTCGCTTCCGCAACGGTGGTTTGGAATGCGACTTGGGAGATTGTTGTCAGCGGCCAATGCTCCGAACCCCAGCTCGCCCGGCTGCAAGCCGCGTGGGAAGGCCTGAACTTCCAAGCCGATATGGAGCGCGCGATGCAAATGGAACGCAACATGACGCTCGACCAATACGACTTGATGCTGGCCGATGCCGGACAGTGCGCCAAAGCGTTGGATGAACTGGAGCAGGCGGCCGAATTTGGGCTGGCATCCGATCCGCCCACACGGGGCTTCTGGTTGCATTCTGTTTACGCTCCGGTCTGGAGCTTTGCCTGGGCGCGCCAAGACGAACTGCGTTCGCTCAACCGTTGGCAGGAGTTGATTGAATTTGACCGCGCGGCCCGGGCCCAGTCGTGGAGCACCGTGAGCAACCAAGCGGCCCGGCTCAACAATTCCACGGGGTTGTTTGCGGTCGCGCCGGACGATGAGGGGCACGCCCGGATGAATCTTTATGACCGGCTGCGTTTTCTCTGGTCCGGCCAAACTTTTTCCGTTGGCAGCAGCATGACGCGCAAGGCAATGCAATGTGAGACGCAACGCCGGATGCTGGTCACCGCCGTGGCACTGCACCGCTGGAAACTACGGACCGGCACACTGCCCGCGAATCTCACCGCGCTGGCGCCGGAACTCCTGGCCGATGTGCCGTTGGATTTGATGAACCATCAGCCGCTGGTTTATCAGGTCGCGGCTGACGGCTCGATGCGTTTGTATTCGGTTGGTGTCGATGGCCGGGACGATGGCGGAGACCCGCGCCCGGCGGATGCGAAGGGCGATTATCACACGATGTGGGACGGCCGCGACGCGATTTGGCCCGCCGCCGCCGATGAGCAGATTGCGGAGGCCGTGGCCCACGCCAAGTGACCCAGCTTGCGCGGGTTCATTCCATGGCCCGCGCGATGGAGTTCCACCAGCCGTCGTGCAGTTCGGTGAGCGGGGCGGAGAATTCACCGGCTCTGGTCTTAATCGTCAGCTTGTCGCCGCCCACGGTGCCGATCTTCACGGCGGGGACCCCGAGCAGCTTCGCGCGCTCGATGACTTTCGTCGCGTTGATGGCTTTCGTGCTGATGACGACGCGGCTTTGCGTTTCGCCGAAGAGCAACGCGTCGAGGCGCGGCTTCCATTCTGACACGCCAGCTTCAATTGAACCGAGGTGGGTGATGTCTACCGTGGCTCCGATTAAGCGCGGCGTGTCCTTGGCGATGAGTTCGCTGATGCAGCTTTCGGCCAGCGCCACGGCAAGGCCGCCGTCGCTGCAATCGTGCGCGCTCTTGATGTCGCCGGTGTGGATGAGGCCGAGCAGCGACGTGTGCAGCGTCTTCGCGATGTCGAGGTCGCAACGCGGCGGGCTGCCGCTCTTCTTGCCGTGGATGACTTGCAGATAGGCGCTGCCGCCAAGGCCGAAGATGGGATCTGCGGTGTCCACGGGCGTGCCGAGCAGGATGATGGCGTCACCTTCGTCCTTGAACCATTGCGTGGTGATGTGCTCGGGCTTCTCGATGAGTCCCACCACCGCGACGGTCGGCGTCGGATCAATCGGGCCGCTCGGGTTCTGGTTGTAGAGCGAGCAATTGCCGCCGGTGACGGGCGCGTTGAAGGCGCGGCAGCCGTCGGCGAGGCCGCGCACGGATTCCTGCATCTGCCAGAACAACTCCGGCTTGTGCGGGTTCGCCATGTTGAGATTGTCCGTCGCGCCCAGCGGCACGGCACCGGAACAGGCAAGGTTACGGCAGCACTCGGCCATCGCAGCTTTCCCGCCTTCGTAGGGATCGAGGTAAACGTAAACGCCGTTGCAGTCCACGCTCATGGCGATGAACTTGTCCGGCACCTTTGCAGCGGTCGGATTCGTTTCGCACTGCGGCACGCAATCGGCCTTGATACGCAACACCGCGGCATCGCTGCCGGGGCAGACGATGGAGTTGTTGCGCACCATGTGGTCGTATTGGCGATAGACCCAGTTCTTCGACGCGATGCTCGGCCACGCGAGCAGCTTCTTGAGATCGTCCATCGGCGACTTCGTGTCGGCGATACCGTCGAGGCGGAACGCGCGGACATCCTTCAAGTAAGCCGGCTCCTGCGATGCACGCTGATACACGGGCGATTCATCGGCGATCTTCTTCGCCGGAATGTCCGCGACGATCTTGCCGTTGTGACGCACGACCATGCGGCCCGTGTCGGTCACGACACCGACCTCGGCCCACGGCAGATCCCACTTGTCGAAAATGCGTTTCACTTCGGCCTCGTGACCTTTCTTCACGATGATGAGCATGCGCTCCTGCGATTCGGAGAGCATGATCTCGTAGCTCGACATGTTCGGCACGCGCTGCGGCACCTTGTTGAGTTCGATTTCGATGCCGGTGCCAGCGCGCGCGGCGGTTTCGCACGTGGAACAGGTCAAACCCGCGGCGCCCATGTCTTGAATGCCCGCGACGCAACCGGTGGCGAGCAATTCCAAACACGCTTCGCACACGAGCTTTTCCATGAACGGATCGCCGACCTGGACGGCGCCGCGCTGTTGCTGCGCGGATTCGTCGGTCAAATCCTGCGACGCGAAAGCCGCGCCTGCGAGGCCGTCGCGCCCCGTGGCCGGGCCGACGTAGAACACGGGATTGCCGATGCCCTTGGCCGCGCCGCGCGCGATCTGGTCGTGGCGCAGCACGCCGAGGCAGAACGCGTTCACGAGCGGATTGCCCTCGTAGCTCTTGTCGAAATACACCTCGCCCGCGATGGTCGGGATGCCGAAACAATTGCCGTAATGCGCGATGCCATTTACCACGCCAGCAAAGAGGCGGCGGTTGTTCTTGATGTTTGCGCCTTCGGCGGAATCATTTTGCCCGCCCTCACCCCGGCCCTCTCCCCCGGGGAGAGGGAGGTCCGTTGCGGACGTCGTTGCTGAAATCGTGCGTGTTTGCCCGTCGCCGCCGCCAGCTTCTCCCTCTCCTGGGGGAGAGGGCCGGGGTGAGGGCGGACGTTCATCACTAATTGGTCCGAACCTGAGTGAGTTCAGCGCCGCAATCGGCCGCGCGCCCATGGTGAAGATGTCGCGCACGATGCCGCCGACGCCGGTGGCCGCGCCCTGGAAGGGTTCGACCGCGCTCGGGTGGTTGTGCGACTCGATCTTGAACGCGATGGCGAGGTTGTCGCCGATGTCGATGATGCCGGCGTTCTCCTCGCCGGCGCCGACGAGAATCTTCGGCGACTTGGTGGGGAAGGTGCGCAGCAGCGGCTTGGTGTTTTTGTAGGAGCAATGCTCGCTCCACATCACCGAGAAGATGCCGAGCTCGGTGTAGCTGGGTTCGCGGCCGCCGAGGATTTCCTTGGCGTGGGCGTATTCCTCGGGCGTCAGGTTGTGTTTGGCAACCAGTTCAGGCGTGATGGCGGGTTCGGTCATGGGAAAATTCAAATCAAACTCAACGACGGGAGCGGAAAGCTAATCAAACGATGTTTCCGTAAAGTTTCTTTTGCCAAGTCAGGATATTCCGGAAAGTTTTCGATCAAACGCGCCTTCTTCTTCACGGCCATAAAGTAGAAAAACTCTATTGCTTCAACCACGCCGTCAGACGTGTTTAACATCCAGTTTTTTATCTCTTCGCAGGCCGCATCTTCATCTCCACTGGAAATCATTTCTGAAATTTCACCAAGTCCTTTGAATGGAGCGAAATTGTCGTTGTATGAAACACGAAAAGTTTTCCAACCAACTTCAAGCAACTTGTGATCTCGTGCTTTATCCTCCTCCTTGTCGTGAAATTCTTTGCTGTCCGCCTCGATTGCAATTTTCAGAAATGGATTTCCAAAATCGACAAAGTATCCGAGCACCGGAAACTCAGGATATAGAACCACAGGTCGGCTTCTGATGCTTGCCCACAACGAGCTTTCGTTTTTGTTAAATTTCCAATCGAATGGATAAACACTATACCAAGTTGTCAGGCTCTCGCTGGCAAGGGCCATGATCTTTGGCAGCGCTTCATTGTAATACCTGCGGACGATTTTACGCCTTTCCGAGTTCGGAGAATATTCATATTCGTGCTCGCGTTCGATGTCCCGTTGAATCGCATCCCATAAATCGTTGAAGCTTTCTTCCTTCATGCTTGGGACGTTGGTCATTCGATTGAGCTTCTGTCGAATTTAAGCCGCCTTGGCCTTCGCCTGATTCTCGAGCCAGGCGATCATGCTTTGGAAAATCAGCAGGCCGTCGTCGCTGCCGAGGAGCTTCTCGCTCGCGCGTTCGGGATGCGGCATGAGGCCGGCCACGTTGCGGCGCGCGTTGCAGACGCCGGCGATGTTGAGCTGCGAACCGTTCGGGTTCGCGCCCTCAGTGATTGCGCCCGTGGCGTCGGTGTATTGCCAGAGGATCTGGTTGTTCGCCTGCAACTGGCTGAGCGTTTCGGCATCGGCGAAGTAGCTGCCTTCGCCATGGGCGATGGGCACGCGCAGCAGTTTGCCGGCGGGAATCTGGTTCGTGAACGGCGAATCGGGCGTCGGCGATTTCAGGAAAACATGTTCGCAGCGGAACTGGAGCGATTTGTTCCGCACGAGCGCGCCGGGCAGCAGGTTGGCTTCGCAGAGGATCTGGAAGCCGTTGCAGATGCCGAGCACGAGCCCGCCGTTGTCGGCGAACTGCTTCACGGCCTGCATCACGGGGCTGAACCGCGCGATGGCGCCGGTGCGCAGGTAATCGCCGTAGCTGAAGCCGCCGGGCACGATGACGGCGTCGGCGTCGCCGAGCGAGGCGTCCTTGTGCCAGACAAGGCGCGCGGTGTGGCCGAGGACGTTGCGGAGGACGTGGACGGAGTCCTGATCGCAGTTGGAACCGGGAAATTGTAGGACGGCGAAGTTCATGGCTTAATTTACCGCGGAGGCGCAGAGGCGCGGAGAAAAACAAATTGAAAACTTTCCTCTCCGCGTCTCCGCGTCTCGGCGGTTTAAATTCATTCGATCTCCAGCTTGTAGTCCTCGATGATGGGGTTGCTGAGGAGCTTGTGGCACGCGTCGTCGATGGCCTTCTGCGCGGCGACCTTGTCGGTGCCGGGCGCGAGGTCGATCTCGATGTATTTGCCGATGTGCACGCCGGCGACGCCGGTGTAGCCCATGTGTTCGAGCGCGCCCTGGACCGTCTTGCCCTGCGGGTCAACGACGGCCTTTTTCGGAGTGATGATGATCTTGGCTTTCATGAACGGGCGGGAACGCCGCCGCCCGTGAATTTTTAGCCAAGCCGTCGCGCCGGGCGAGAAGTTTCTGGGCCGAAGAGGGAAGATCCGGGGAACGCGTTACACGCCGAGGTGCGTCAGGTCCACTTCGGGAAAGTGCTGGCGGGCGCAGGTCGGGCAGATGCCGTGGGTGAAGGCGGCCGAGGTATGCTGGGCGATAAAGGCCTCGACCCGCTGCCAGTAGCCTTGATCGTCGCGAATCCCGTGGCAGTAGGAGCAAATGGGCAGCAGGCCGCTCAACGTTTTCACGTTGGCGAGGGCATTGGCCAGTTGGTGGGAGACACGGCGCAATTCCATTGTGTTGACAGCCATGCGGGCAAGCGCTTCGAGCGAGGCTTGCTGGGCGGCCGTCAACTGGCGCGGTTTCTGGTCGATGACACACAACGAGCCAAGTCCATGGCCCTGCGGGTTGCGCAACGGCGCGCCGGCGTAAAAGCGGATATGCGGTTCCATGGTAACGAGCGGATTCCACGCAAAGCGCTCGTCCTTGGTCGCGTCTTCGACCACGAGCGTGTCCGGCTGGAGAATGGTGTAGGCGCAAAATGCATGATCGCGCGGGGTTTCCGCGAGGCGGAGGCCGATCTTGGATTTAAACCACTGCCGGTCGCCATCCACGAGCGTCATGATGGCGATGGGCGCCTCGCAAATCGTCGAGGCCAGCGTGGTGATGTCGTCAAAAGCCTGTTCGGGCGGCGTGTCCAGCAAGCGGTATTGGCGCAAGGCCTCGAGCCGTGCGGCTTCATTCTCCGGTTTGGGTGGCGTTTTCATTGGCATGCTTCTTTGAACCATCTTATCGGCACGCGAGGAGAAAACTTTAGCCGCCCGGCAAGGCTCCGGCGCTGCGGCTGACAAAGCCTTGTCACTGCAAGCTAATCTGCGCCGGGCTGGTGTCCGGCGACAGGCCCTTTTCCGGCGGCGGGCCGGGCGCGACGCGGTTTTGGCCTTTCCACTTGTCAGTGTTTTACCCCGGGCCTAGAGTGCCGTCAGTGACAAGGGCCACGCGTTATTTGCCATGATTGAGTTGATTCAGTTTCCTTGGAGTCCGTTCTGCATCGTTACCCGACGCATCCTCGAGTTTTCGCAGGCCCGCTTCAAAATCACCGACCTCAAACTGACCGGCGATCGCTCCCTGGTTTGGGAGCTGACCGACCAGCGTTACTACAAGGTTCCGGTGGTCAAAGACGGTAAAAACGTGGTCTTCGAACTCGACGAGGAGACCCAGATTGTCGCGAAATACCTCGACGACCGCCTGGGCCTCGGCCTTTTCCCGCGCGAACTGGAAGGCGTGCAGTCCGTCATCTGGCGCAACATCGAACACGAGATTGAAGGCCTCGGGTTCAAGTTGAACGACGTCTTTTACCGCGATTTCGTGAAGCCGGCCGATCAACTGCCCTTCCTGCGCCACAAGGAACGCCGGTTTGGCACCGGCTGCATCGACCAATGGCGCGCGTCGCGGCCGCAATTGCTCAAGCAACTCGAGACAAAGCTCGTGCCCTACGAGGAAATGCTGGCCTACCAACCCTTCCTGCTCGATGAGCGGCCGCGCTTCGTGGATTTCGATCTTTACGGCATGCTCGGCAACTTTCTCTTCAGCGGCCATTACCGGCTGCCCAAGGCGCACAACCACCTGCGCGCCTGGCACCGCCGCATGCAGCACATCACCCTTTCCCAAGTCGCAAAAAATCAGTGAAAAACTACATCCTGGACACGAATGTCCTGCTCCACGATCCCCACAGCCTGCTCAATTTCGAGGAAAACTCCGTCCTCATTCCCATCGAGGTGATTGAGGAAATTGACCGCTTCAAGCGCGAGTCCTCCGAGCTGGGCCAGAACGCCCGGTCCGTTTCCCGTTCACTCGACGAACTCCGCCAGCACGGTGCCTTGAGCGACGGCGTCCCGCTGCCGAACGGCGGCCGGCTCAAAATCGTTTACGAGCACAAGCACAACGGGAACGGCAACGGCAATGGCAACGGCGAGGACGCGCCCAAGTTCAGCAACGATTCCGTGGACAACCGCATCCTGACGCTCGCCTACGGCATCAAGAAAAAGAGCCCCAAGGTGCCGACGATTCTGGTCTCGAAGGACATCAACCTGCGGATCAAGGCCGACGCCATCGGGCTGAAGGCCGAGGATTACGAGACCGACCGGGTTTACATCAAGGACCTCTACACCGGGATGCGCGAGATTCCGATGCATCCGGACAAGCTCGCGAACTTCCGCGCGAACGGCGAATTGGAGGCCGACGGCGGCAAGCAATATTACCCCAATGAGTATTGCACGCTCGTGGACGAAACGAACCCCAAACGCACGGTGCTCTCGCGCGTGGATGACTCCGGCGCCAGGTTCATTCCGATCCTCGACTGCCGCGACGGCGTGTGGGGCATCAAGCCGCGCAACCGCGAGCAGCACTTCGCGTTTGACGCGTTGCTCGACGACCGCATCAAGCTCGTCACGCTCATGGGCAAGGCCGGCACCGGCAAGACACTCATGGCGATGGCCGCCGGCTTGAAACGCACCGTGCTCGACCGCGAATTCCGCCGCCTGGTTGTCGCCCGCCCGACCATTGCGATGGGCAAGGAACTCGGCTTCCTGCCCGGTTCGCTCGATGAAAAGCTCGCGCCGTGGATGCAGCCCATTCACGACGCGCTGGAAATGTTGAGCGATTTGAACATGGGCCACGACCATCGCCGCAGCAGCGACCTGATGCGTTCCGGCACCATTGTCGTCGAGGCGCTGAGTTACATCCGCGGCCGCAGCATTGCGAACCAGTTCATGATCATCGACGAGGCGCAGAACCTGACGCCGCTGGAAGTGAAAACCATTGTCACCCGCGTGGGCAACGGCACCAAGCTCGTCTTTACCGGCGACCCCTATCAGATCGACAACCCCTACGTGGATTCGTCCTCGAACGGCTTCAACTACATCGTGAGCAAGTTCCGCGACCAGTCGCTGGCCGCGCACATCGAGCTGCAAAAGGGCGAGCGCTCCGAGCTGGCCGAACTCGCGGCGAACATTCTGTAGTGATTCGGTGGTGGGAGAGGCGTCCCGCCTGTCCGGTTGCGCGCACGATTGGCCGCCAAACCTGGCAACCGGCCCGGTCGTGGCTCCCAGGGCCGGCAAGCTGCCGGTCCCACGGCTGGTTTACGAACTGGGTGAGAGCAGCTCCGCCTTGATGGCCGCCAATTCCGCCTGCGGTTCGTCGCCCACGTGCGCCAGTTTCCCGGCGTGCCGATACCAATAACGGCTGTTGCCCAAGTCGCCCTCCTGCTTGTGCAACACCGCATGAATCCACGCCGCGGTCGCATCGCCCTCGTATTGCTGCACCAGGTTGTGGGCAGCCTCCCACTTCTTGGTCAACGCCAGTTCGACCGCGCGCAGCAGTTCATCGGGTGAGGCATTCATGGGCGTGTTTTACCGACGGGCCGGCATTGCCGCAAGGGCCGGCCGAGATTCCGGCGGCTTTCAATTCAGCGGGCTTTTTGCCGGGCAGGCGCGGGTCGCCGGCATGGACGATTCTCCGGCCAGTTCGCATTTGACCGGTTGCGGCGGGCGAGGCCAATATCGCACAACCACCACCGAGCAGTTCAGTTCCCAGAACGATCCAAATCCAAAAACACGAAAGGTTCCCATGAAGAAATTCATTCTGTGCAGTGCCCTGGTGGCCGTGGCCGGTGCGTTGTTCGCCGCGGACGCGAAGGAAGAGGTCACCGCCGCCATCAAGAAGCTGGGCGAACAGCCCAATTACAGTTGGAAAACCACGGTGGTCGTGCCTGACAGCGCGCGCTGGCGTCCCGGCCCCACCGAGGGAAAGACCGAAAAAGGCGGCGTCCTTTACCAGAAAATGACGTTTGGCGACAACACGACGGAAATCGTCAAGCAGGGCGACAAAGCCGCCTTTACGGACCGGGATGGCGAATGGCAGTCGGCGGCCAACTCGGAAGGTCAGGAAGGTCGTGGACGATTCATGGCAGCGATGGTGCGGAGTTTACAGGCCCCGGCGGCGCAGGCGGCGGACATCGCCGGTGGCGTGAAGGAATTCAAATCGGACGGCGACGCCTGGGCGGGTGATTTGACGGAGGACGCAGCGAAGAACCTGATGCGCTTCCGGCGCGGCGGTGGTGACGGCCCGACGATCAGCGACGCAAAGGGCTCGGCGAAGTTTTGGATCAAGGACGGGGTGCTGTCGAAATATGAATTCAAGCTCTCCGGCAAGATGGATTTCAACGGCAACGAAATGGACATGGATCGCACCACCACGGTCGAGATCAAGGACGTGGGGACGACGAAGGTCGAAGTGCCGGAAGGGGCGAAGGCGAAGCTGTCGTGAGCCCGGGCGCCATTCGGCGAAATTGATGAAACTCAACCGGCCGGGCCGCGGTGACGCGACCCGGCCTTCTGTTTACGTCGCCGTAAATACAAGTCCGCTACTTCTTCAAAAACGGGGCGAAGAGGTCGACCGGGATGGGCAGGAAAGTCGTTGTGTTATGTTCGCTCGAGATTTCCCGCATGGTTTGCAGGTAGCGCAGTTGGAGGGCGATGGGCTCCTTGCTGATCAGCGCGGCGGCTTGAACCATTTTCTCCGCCGCCTGGAACTCGCCCTCGGCATTCACGATTTTGGCGCGGCGCTCGCGCTCAGCCTCGGCCTGCTTGGCCATTGCGCGCTTCATGCTGTCGGGCAACGCCACATCCTTCACCTCCACCGCGGTGACCTTGACTCCCCACGGGTCAGTCTGGCGGTCGATGATTTCCTGGAGCGTGTGGTTGATTTTTTCGCGCTGGGCGAGCAGCTCGTCCATCTCGGCCTGGCCGAGCACGCTGCGGAGCGTGGTTTGCGAAATGAGCGCGGTGGCCTTCCAGAAGTTTTCCACCTTCACCACGGCGGCCATTGGATCCACGACGCGAAAGTAAACTACGGCGTCCACGGTTACGGGCACGTTGTCGCGGGTCATGACTTCCTGCTTGGCCACGTCGATGGTGACGACGCGGAGGTCCATCTTGACCATGCGGTCCACGATGGGGATGAGGAAGATGAGGCCGGGGCCTTTGGCGCCGAGCAGTTTGCCGAGACGAAAGATGACGCCACGCTCGTATTCACGCAGGATGCGGACCATCTGCGGCAGCACGATGGCGGCGATGATGATGGCCGGAATCAGCCAGAACGTGAGGTTCATGAGTTGTTGGATGAGCTGGGGCATAATCGTTGTTCCCTTCCTGGTTCGCGTTGTTTTTCGTTGAGCTGGCCCGCTGGCGTCGCCGCCCGCGGTTCACGTCCTGCGTTTCACCTTGAGCGTCAGGCCCTCCACGGAGACCACTTCAACGGGGACGTCCTTTTCAATGACGTCGTCGCTGACGGCCCGCCAGATTTCGCCCTCGATGAAAACCTTGCCTTCGGTGCGGCTGATGCGGGAGAGCGCGGGGATGACCTGGCCGATCATGGTCTCCCGGCCCGCGCGCACCGGCAGCGATTGCGCCCGCAGCCCCTTCCCGACGACGAACAGGAAAAACGCCACCGTCAGCACCACGCCGGGAATGATGTAACCGAGTGACAGCCGGAAGGCCGGGTCGGCCCGGTTGAACAGCATCAGCGCGCCGAGGAAAAAGGCGATGATGCCGCCGCCGGTCAACACGCCGTGCGTTGGCGCGAACACGTCGATCACGAACAGCAGCACGGCCAGGCCGATCAGCGCCAGCCCGGCAATGTTGACGGGCAGGATGCTCGACATGTAGAGGACCAGGATGAAGGCGATGGCGCCCACCACCCCGGGCAGGATGGCGCCCGGATTGCTGAGTTCGCCGATGATGCCGTAGATGGCGACGAGCATGAGAATGAACATCACTTCCGGCCGCCAGAGGGCCTGGAAGACGCGTTCGCGGGCAATCATGGGAATGGCCACCACCGAAGCACCCGCGGTGTGCAGCACCTTGTCACCCACCTTGCGCGTGTCGAGTTGCTGCAACAGGTCGGGCACGTCCTTGGCAATCAAATCAATAACCTTCAGTTCCAACGCTTTTTCCGCGGTGATGGAGGCGCTTTCCTTCACAGACGCTTTGGCCCACTCGATGTTGCGCCCGCGCTTCTGGGCGATGGCTTCGATGTAGCTGGTCGCAAAGTTTTCCAGCTTCTCCTTCATCACGTCATCGGTCTTTTCCTCGCCGCCCGGAACGCCGCCGATGGAGACCGGGTGCGCCGCGCCGATGCTGGTGTTGGGAGCCATGGCCGCGATGTCCGCCGCGAGGGTGATGAAGCATCCGGCGCTGCCCGCATTCGCGCCCGAAGGGGCGACGTAAACCACGACCGGCACGGGCGACGCGTAGAAGGCCTGCACGATTTGCTTGGTGGAATCAAGCAACCCGCCGGGGGTGTCGAGCTGGAGAATGAGGCAGGCATCGCCGCTCTGGCCGGCGACCTGGGTGGCGCGCTCAATGTAGCTGGCGGTGGCCGGTCCGATGGCGCCATCAATCTTGATGAACCCGACCTGGGCGGCCAGCCCGGGCCTTGTCCCCGCCACGAACATCAGGAGAGCGATAAGAAATCGGCATGTCATGGCTTCCCTCACCGCCAACAACTTACCTGATGCCGGGGGCTGCGCAAACTCGATTTGGCCGGCGGTGGGGCGAGACTTCGCGCTTTTGCTGCCCCGCCGACACGGCTAGGGTGCGCGCATGTCGCTGGTGCGCATTCTGGTGGATGGCTACAGCCTGCTGCACAACTGGCCCGAACTGGCGCCGGGGCAGGCACGCCATTCCGCGCCCGCCCGCGACGCCCTGGTGGAGAAACTGACGCAGTATCACGATGCGACGGGCACGCCGGTGAGCATTTTCTTCGACGGCTCCTTCGCCCGCGGCGCAGGCCCCAAGCCGCATTCCACGGCGGCGGTGGAGGTGCTGTTCTCGAGCGGCGGCCAGACGGCGGATGACTTGATTGAACGCGCCGCCCACCGGTTTCAGCCCTACGGCCAAGTGCTGGTGGTGACGGACGACATGGCCGAACGCGAAACCGTAATTGCGCTGGGCGCCTCCGCCGCGAGCTGCGACAATTTCATCGCCATGGTGCAGGCGGCACTGCATGAACTCGCCAACGACCTCAAACATCACAATCGCAATGAGCGAAATCGCTTCAATCGACGGCAGTGATCGTGTTTTCATCCGCCTCATGAAGACCTTGCGTGCCGCCCTGGCGGCGGTGTTCGCCCTGTGGCTGACGGGCTTAACCGTGGCCCGGGCAGTGGAGCCGGCGGCCCCGGGTAAAAAGGCCCAGCCCGCGCGGTGGTTGTTGATCGTGGACACTTCGTCCGCCATGGAACGCCGGGCCAAGGCGGTGGAAGGCGTGGTCGGGGAACTGGTGGCGTCCGGCATGAACGGCCAGATTCATCCGGGCGATGAGCTGGGCATCTGGACGTTCAACAAGGAACTCCGCGCTGGCGCCGCGCCGTTGCAAACGTGGCAGCCGGCGCACTCCAACAGCATTGCCGGCCATCTGGTGGCGTTTCTCGCCAAACAAAAGTATGAAGGCAAGGCGAACTTCCAGCCCGTGCTCGCCGAGTTGGGCCGGCTGGTTCCGGTCTCACGGCAGCTGACCATTCTGGTGATGGCCGACGGTTCGCAACCGATCGCGGGCACGCCCTTCGACGCCGCCATCAACGCGTCCTACGAAAAAACCCGCGCCGAACTCGCCCGGACGCGCATGCCGTTGGTGACGGTGCTGCGCGTCTATCACGGCAAATACATCGGCCAGAATGTATCCTTCGCTCCGTGGCCGGTTGAATTCCCGCCCTTCCCGCCAGAACCGCCGGTGACGGAAAGCCGGCCCACCACGGCGGCTCCGCCGGCCGTGCCGCCCATTACCGCGACGGCCAAGCCCATCATCATTCACAGCGAACCTAAACCGGCTGAATCAACCAACTTGATCACGGCGCCGCTGGCGCCTGCTCCGTCGCTGCCCTTGGTGACCACCCAGCCCGCCCCCGTTGTAACGGTGGCGCCTGCGCCCGCTGCTCAACCGGTCGTTGAGGCGCCGGCGGCACCGCCCGCCGTTTCGCCGCCTGTAGTCCAACCGTTGGCAGAACCCATGACACCGCCCGTTGCGCCCGCGCCCACCGCCACACCATCCGCGGCGGCACCCGTTGCTCCGTCGCCGGCGGTTGCGGTCGCGCCGGAGGCCGTTCCCACGGCACCGACGGCCACCGCAGACACGGTTACTGCGCGCAAATGGCCGCTGATTCTGGGGATTGGCTGCTTCTGGGTGGCCATCATGGTGGCGCTGGTGCTGGCACGCCGCGCCCGGCGGCAGGCCGGAACCAGTTACATTACACGTTCGATTGATCGCGAGATGAAGTGATGCCGCCGCCTTCGCGGGATTTTAGTTTGGCCTTAAACGCATCACCTGTCCTGCGTCCGGGGATTGTTTGACCTGTCCCTGACCCTAACCTAGACTCGCCGCCCATTTATGAAAGTGTTGGTTTGCGACCCCATTTCGCCCAAGGGCATTGCCCTCCTTCAGGAACGCCCCGAATTCAATGTCGTGGTGCTGCCCAAGAAGCACACCGAAGCCGAGTTGCTGCCGCTCGTGGCGGACGCCGCGGCCATCATCGTGCGTTCCGAGACGGAAGTGACCCAGAACGTGCTCGAAGCCGCGCCGCAATTGCGCGTCGTCGGCCGGGCCGGCGTGGGCGTGGACAACATCAACGTGGAGGCCGCCACCGCGCGCGGGGTGGTCGTCATGAACACGCCTGGTGGCAATACGGTCACCACGGCGGAACTGACCTTCGCGATGCTGCTGAACCTGGCCCGCAAGGTGCCGCAGGCGCATGCCTCGATGGCCGGCGGCAAGTGGGATCGCAAATTGTTTTCCGGCGTTGAAATGGCCGGCAAGACGCTCGGCGTGCTCGGCATGGGCCGCATCGGCGGCGAAGTGGCCAGGCGCGCCCTCGCCTTCGGCATGAAGGTGGTGGCCTACGACCCGTTCCTGACCGAGGGCCGGGCCCAGGCGTTGGGCGTGGAACTGGTTTCCGACCTCGACGGCATCTATCGCGTGGCGGATTTCATCACTGTGCACATGCCGGTGACGGAGCAGACGAAGGGCATGTTGAACGCCGCCGCGTTCGCGAAGATGAAACCCAACGTGCGCATCGTGAACTGCGCCCGCGGTGAAATCATCGTGGAAAACGACCTGCTCGCCGCGCTGGATTCCGGCAAGGTCGCGGCCGCCGCGCTGGACGTCTTTCGCGTCGAGCCGCTGGCCGCCGATCATCCCTTTCGCAAGCATCCGGCGCTGGTTCTCACGCCGCATCTGGGCGCCAGCACGAAGGAGGCGCAGGAAAAGTGCGGCATCGAAGTCGCCGAAGTCATCGCCTCGTATCTCCTGACCGGCGAAGTCCGCAACGCGGTCAACCTGCCCTACCTCGACGCGAAGACTTACGAGCAGGTCAAGCCCTACCTCACGCTTGGCGAAAAGCTCGGCAAGATGCTGGGCCAGATCACGCCTTCGGCGGTGGACCGTTTGCACATCACCTACGGCGGCAAGGCGCAGGAACTGCCGAACATCGACCCCATCACGCGCGCGGTGCTGGTCGGTTTCCTGTCCTGCTCGGACAACAAGGACATCAACAACGTCAACGTGCGCAGCGTGGCGGCGGCGGCCGGCCTGACCGTGGAGGAAAAGCGGTCCAATGAGCCCGTCACTTTCAACGAATGGCTGCACGTGCAGGCCTTCAACGGCACCCAAAAAGTGGGTTCCACGGGTGGCACCTTCTTCGGTTCGCCCGACAATCCGCGCATTGTGCGCGTGCTCAGCCGGCCCACGGAAATTGTTCCTTCCGGCGTGGTGCTGCTGCTGACAAACAAGGACGTGCCGGGCATCGTCGGCCAGCTCGGCACCTTGCTTGCCAAGCACAAGGTCAACATCGCCGGCATGAGCCTCTCCCGTGACACCGTGGGTGGCCATGCGCTGACGGCCCTGAATCTCGACAGCGTGCCGCCGCCGGCCTTGATCCAGGAAATCGAAAACGATCCGAACATCTCCAACGTCCAAGTGGTCAAACTCTAGTCCGACTTTATGAACATAATCCGAACGAACTCCGTGCTGCTCCTGGCGGCGCTTACTGCCGTCCATCTGACCGCCAGCGCGGCGGATTCGACGAACACCGACGCGGCGCTGGCCAAGGATTCCGTGGCCAAGCCCCTGGAGCTGTTCGCCAATGACATCGTGGCGAAGGGCGACGACGTGAAGGTCACCCGCGCCATGCTTGACGAGGCGATGATCAACATCAAGGCCTCCGCCGCGGCGCGGGGGCAGGCCATTCCGCCGCAGCGCATGACGGCGCTTGAGTCGCAGGTGTTGGACCGCCTGATCGGCATGCAGTTGTTGAACAAAATGGCGACCGCCGCCGACCGGACGAATGGCCTCGAGTCCGCTCAGAAACAGTTTTCCCTCATCAAGACGAACGCCGGCAGCGAGGAAAACCTGCTGCGGCAGCTCAAGACCGTGGGCATGACGGTTGAAGAGTTGAACAAGAAGCTCGCGGAGGAGGCCGTGGCCGACGCCGTGTTGCAGCGCGAAATCAAATTTGATGTGAGCGATGCCGATGTGAAGAAGTTTTACGACGACAACCCGAGCCAGTTCGAGCAGCCGGAAACGGTGCGGGCCGCGCACATTTTGATCAGCACGCAGGAGAAGGACGGCTCCGAAATGAGCGATGCCAAGAAGGCGGAGAAGAAGAAGCTCGCCGAAGGGCTGCTCAAGCGCGCCAAGGCCGGCGAGGATTTTGCCAAACTGGCGCAGGAATACTCCGACGATCCCGGCTCCAAGGATCGCGGCGGCGAATATACCTTCCCACGCGGCCAGATGGTGCCGGAGTTTGAAGCCGCGGCGTTCGGCATGGAAACCAATCAAATCAGCGACCTTGTCACCACCCAGTTTGGCTACCACATCATCAAGCTGCTCGAGAAGCATCCGGCCAAGACTGTTTCCTTTGAAGAAGCAGCGCCGGACATCCGCAAATATCTCAAAACGCGCGGCATTCAGCAGCAGATTCCCGCCTTCATGGCCAAGCTGGAAAAGGACGCGCACGTCGAGATTCTGGACCCGGATTTGAAACAGGCGGCCGCCGACCGCGCGAAGGCGCTGGCGGAACAGCCGGCCGATGCAGCGGCCAAACCGCCCGTCGCAGGCGAGAAGAAAACGGACGGTCAGAAGTAATCGCCCGCTTCAAAAGCATTCAAGGCCCGGCTCACGCCGGGCCTTTTTTTATTGGCGGAGATCCGGCCTGGCGCAGTTCCTTTCGCAGCCGGCGGCGGACGCAGAGAACCAGAAAAAGCCCCGCTGCCACGAGCGGAACGATGAGCCAATTTCGACTTCTCTCAGGCACACACAAGCAAAGGCAACGGCATAGCTCGTAGCCAGCAGCGCGATTTGGACGGCAAAGCGGCGCCCCAAGGGATTGTCCCGCGTTGCCTTCACGGATTTCCAGCGCACCAGCCAGCCCCACCACGCGCCCAAGCCGGCGGCAACGGCAACGAAAGCAACGGCAAGAACGGCGCCTGACATGACGAATCCATGGCGCCGTCAGCCGGCTCCGTAACGCTTGCTGAACTTCTTCTTGGAATCGGCGTCCGGCGCGGCGCTCGACGCCGTGTGGTCGTGGGGGGCGGGCGTGTTTGCCGTGGGTTCGGTCGGAGGCTGCTGGACGGTTTCCACAAAGGCCAGGCGCACGCTCATCAGGTGCTGCTTCAGCAGTTGCTCTTCTTCAGGTGAGAGGTTGCCCCGGGTTTTGGTGGCGAGCATTTCGAGCTGTTCCACGAACAACTGGGCGGCCTCCAAATCAGTCTCGGTCTGGCCTGTCACCGGATTCGGAGCGCGGCCCATCAGCACCAGGGCGGTGCTGGCCAGCTGCATCACCATTTGGGCGAAGAGCGCAGCGTGCATTTCTTCGCGCGTCATCGGCGCGTCGGCAAATTCACCGATGGGATTATTCATGGCTTGCGTCGGTGCGGTGGCGGCGAATGTCCGCCAGCAGAAATTGAATCAGTTGCCGCAGCCGGGCATCGACCGCGACGGTTTCCAGAATGGTCTGCCGTTCCCGCGCGTCGGGCAGGACGGCGCACGAGACGAGATCGGCGAGCTGGGCCGGGTCTTCGATGGCGCCGAGGTATTTGAGCACTTCCTTGGCGGGGATGCCACTGGCCTGCGTGCCTTCGAGATCCGGTGCGGGCGCGACGGGAAACGGGAAGGGCAGGCCGAGCTTGATGCGCTCCTCCAGCAAATCCCGCAGCTTGTCCACCAAGGCATCCACCGCCACAGTGTCGCACGGCGGTGAGGGGAGCAGTTCGACACGATGCTTGCGATAAGGCTTGTAGCGGACCGCCTCACGCAGCTGCACGCGCGCCAATCCCTGCAAAATGAGGTGCGAGGTGGCGTCCTTGTGCTGGACGGAGACGCGGACGACGCCCAGGCCTGCCACCGGGATGGGTGTTTCGCGCATTGAACCCGGCCGTTGCATGGCCACGGCGAACATGCGATGCGTTTCCAGCGCGTCGCTCAGCATCCGCCGGTAACGGGGCTCAAAGATGTAAAGCGGCAGCAACGCCTGGGGAAAAAGCGTGGCGTTGGAAAGAATCATAACCGGCACTTCGTGCGGCAGTTGCATGCCCGTAATCTAGGGGCAGTCTGCGCCAGTGCAAGCGGGCAGGCTTGCCAAACCGGCGGGTTCGTCTCATTGTGGGCGGGGCGCGCGGCCGTTTTTTTGAATTTCCCGATTCAGGCTGCGTCTCAACCACTCATTTATGAAAGTGAAAGTTCTAGCTGCAATTCTGGCGGTGGGCGTGCTGGGTCTGGTGATCGCGCTCCTCTCCAATCGCAAGACCATTGCGGAACAACAGGAAGCGATTGCCTACCACTCCAACCAATGGGCGGAAACCCGCATCAAACTGGATGACCTGAAGCAGGTGCATGCTGCGACCGAGGCCGATCTGGACAAGCGCAACGCGGAATTCCTCAGCCTGACCAATGCCTACACCGAGGCGCTGGGCACCTTGTCGAAGACGGAAACCGAACTCAAGCAGACCGAAGATTCCTTGAAAATGACCAAGGATGAACTGGCGGCGCGTGATGCGAAAATTGCATCCCTTGAAGAGCAGAACAAGGAGCTCGACACCAAGTCCGCCGCACTGAGCACGGCCATCACGAACCTCACCACACAGATTGAGCAAACCCAGAAAAAACTCGCGGCCTCCGAAGGCGACAAGGAATTCCTTCAGAAGGAGTTGAACCGGTTGATGGCCGAGAAAGCCGAACTCGAACGGCAGCTCAACGATCTCAATTTCCTGAAGGCCCAGGTTTCGCACCTCAAGGCCGAACTCTCCATCGCCAGGCGGCTGGAGTGGATTCGGCAGGGACTTTTTGCGCCGGGCGAAAAGAAGGGCGCCACCTTGCTGATGGAAAAGAATCCGCCGAAGCCGGCGCCGACCAACAATTACGACCTGAACGTCGAAATCAAATCGGACGGCAGCGTGAAGGTGATTCCGCCGCTGACCAACGCCCCGGCCGGCAAGTAAGGCGCGGATGACTTTGCACGGCGGCCCGCTCTCACCGGAGGGCGGGCCGTTTTCGTTCGCCCGCTTGACTGCCCGCGCCGCCGCGTTATTACATATTCCCATCTGACTATGCCAACTTACGCTTACGTTTGCGCCAAGTGCGGCCACGAATTCGATAAATTTCAGTCCATGAAGGATCCCGCGCTGACCATTTGTCCGCAGGACGCCTGCGGCCAGAAGCGCTGGGGCAAGGGCAAGGTCAACCGCCAGCTCGGCACGGGCGCGGGACTGCTGTTCAAGGGTTCGGGCTTTTATATCACCGACTACCGCAGCCCGAACTACCAGCAGGCGGCGAAGAAGGAATCCGCCAGCACCACTCCGGCGCCGGCGGAAAAGAAAACCACCGGTGGTGAAGCCAAGCCGGCCAAATCGGGGGCCAAGCAAGCCTAGCCGCCCGCCGGGCGTTGTTCGCTCACCATGAAAATCGCCGCCGCCTTCGCCCTCACGCTGATTGCGGCGGCGCCCGGTTTGGCGCAGTTGCTGCCCACCGCGACCACTGCGGCGTGCAGTGCCACCGGGCAGTTTACCGTGACGGCGCCCCGCGTTGCCAGCTGGCTCCGTGCGACGGGTCCCGTGGGCACCAACACGGACTGGGTCCGGCTGGAGCCGACTTACGTGGCGATCTCCGCCGAACGAATCAAACAGGCCGTCTGGCGTGACCTTGGCATCAGCGGCGGCTGGCAGCAGCGGGTTGCCATCGCCCTGCAACCGGCGCGGAGCGCGGACGAACGGGTCACCATTGTTTCGGATCGCTCGCCGGGCGGCTGGAGTTATCGCGTGCTGATGCCGGACCAGTTGACACGTGAGCGTTACCTGCGCGCCATGGTGCAGGTGGTTTTGCTGGAGGTGGCCAATCGCACGGCGCAGGAGCGTTCCGCGGAAATTCCATCCTGGCTGGCCGAGGGCCTGCTTTTCGAACTGCTCTCCAATGAAGGCGCGGAACTGGTGTTGAATCCGCCGCACCGCTCGGCCAACGGCGTCTTTTTCCACACCGTGACCACCGATGCGCGCCAGCTCAGCCCGCTCGAGAAGGCCCACAAAATTCTGCTGGGTTCCACGCCGCTCACGTTTGAGGAATTGAGCTGGCCGGCGCCCGGACAATTGGACGGCCCGGGCGGTCCGGCCTACCGCGCCAGCGCCCAGTTGTTCGTCAGCGAACTCCTGGCCTTGCCCGACGGCCCGGCCTGCCTGCGCGATTTTTTGGCGACGTTGCCCAATTATCTCAACTGGCAGATGGCGTTCTTGCGCGCCTTCAAGCCGCACTTCAGCCGGCCGCTGGACATTGAGAAATGGTGGGCGCTCCAAGGCGCGGAGTTTGCCGGGCGCGACCTGACCCAGACCTGGCCTTACGAAGAAAGCTGGCGCAAGCTTGCGTCCGCCGTGCGGCAGCGGGTGGATGTGTTTGCCGCAACCAACCAGCTGCCCAAGCAGTCCGAGGTGAAATTGCAGGCCGTCATCCAGGAATGGGAACCCGCCCGGCGGGATCAGGTATTGCGGGACAAACTCATGGAGTTGATTTCCCTGCGCCTGCGGCTGGCGCCGGAACTGGCGCCGCTGGCCACGCAATACGCGGAGACGCTCGACGCGTGGTTCAAACTCCGCGAAGCGCCCGCACCTTCCGGCAAAATGCCGCGAGCGACGGATCTGGCCCTGCGTCGCAATGGCCGCGCACTGGCGCAACGGCTGGACGTGTTGGATGCGCTGCTCGAAAAGGCGCGGCCGCAGTCCCTCGCCGGCAACGCACCGGCTCCGCGCTGAATCATCCAATGCTCACGTCGGGCGCGTGGCGGCGGCATCGGTTTGGGCGAGAATCTCCGCCACAATGTCCTGCGGCCGGCGAGCAGGCGTATCCTTGTCCTCCCGCCCGATCAGCCGGTGCGTGAGCACGGCGGGGGCAATCGCCCGCACGTGCGCCATGGTGGCGGTAGCGGAACCTTCAATCGCGGCGAGTGCCTGTGCCAGGCGAAACAATCCCAGCGACGCCCGCGGGCTGGCGCCCAAGCGCAGGGCCGGGTGTTTGCGGGTGGCATGCACCAGCGCGAGCAGATAATCGCACACCTCTGCGTCCACCTTCACCGCACGCACCGCCTGCTGGCAACGCATGATTTGGTCCGGTGTAGCCACGGGCTTGAGCGTTTCAATCGGATGCCCCAGTTGAAACCGCTCACACATTTCCCGTTCATCCTGCAAGGCGGGATAGCCCAGGCTCAGACGGACCAGGAACCGGTCCTTTTGCGCTTCGGGCAGCGGAAAAGTTCCCTCCTGTTCGATGGGATTCTGCGTTGCGATCACCATGAAGGGATGCTGCAAATGGTAGGTGACGCGCTCGGACGTGATCATGCCTTCGCCCATGGCCTCCAGCAGCGCCGCCTGTGTGCGGGGACTCGCCCGGTTGATTTCATCCACCAGCACGAACTGCGAAAACAGCGGCCCGAACACGAACTCGGTCCGGCCGGTTTGTGGGTCCACGCGCGCCTCGCCGAGCACATCCTGCGGTTGCAAATCGGGCGTGCACTGGATGCGCTTGAACGTGCAGCCGGCACTCTGGGCCAGCGCGCGGCCCAGCATCGTTTTGGCCACCCCGGGCACGTCCTCCACGAGCAAATGGCCCTCGGCTAAAAGAGTCGCCACCGCGAGGACGATGGGCTCGTGCTTGCCCACGATAACTCTTTCCATGTTGGCGACCAGTTGCTGGGCGAACGGAGCCACTTCGGCCGGCTTCAACGGCTCCACCTCGGTGATGGGCGGGATGGTGACTTTAGGTCGCTTGCTGCCCGCAGGTTCCACAAGCACCAGCCGTGTTGTCTTTCCGCAATGGGGACACACGGCTTCCTTGCCCGCCATCGAATCGGGCGTTTCCAGGGACTGCCCACAATGCTGACAAAGATATTTCGCCATGCTGCTTGCTCCGCCGGGCCGGGGCCGCCCGCAGCCCGCTGCGCCCATTAACTCCCGTTTGCGAAATAGTTCGAGCTATTTTTCACGGTTCCAGGCCGGAGTGGAGGGATATGCGTCCTTGCCCTGCCGGCCAAATGAAACTTGCCGTCGTGCAGAGACCGGGCAAAGTAATTCTGCCTGTCAGCGTGGGCCGGCCGGGCTTTGCCAGGCGGAAAGCCGGACCCATCAACCGATCAAGGTTTAAATTTTCTGCGCCCGTAGCTCAGTTGGATAGAGCATCTGCCTTCTAAGCAGGTGGTCCCGCGTTCGAATCGCGGCGGGCGCGCCACTTTTTGAAGCCCACGGAAACCCTGTCAATCAAGGCTTTCCTGGCCTCTGCGCCCCGACATCCGGCCCCCTTCTCAGGCCGGCCAAGGGCCGAAAACCGGCCGTCAGTCCACGCATCGGTCCACTGTCCTCGGGGGGTGAAAAAGCGCTCAAGCGAAAACTACCCATAATGGGATATTCCAAAAAGACCACCGAATTTCCACGAAAATCCAGTATCCAAGCGTCACTGACAAATATGGACGATGCTCTTTTAGAAGCGATTTTGGCTGAAGAATATCCCGGATGCCCAGCTTGGAACTCTCGCATTTATCCCAATGCCCAACGCAAAAGCCCGCCGCGCACTGGATAAGCTGTATTCATCGAAGCGGAAGACGCATGCATGCCGGCGGGACCCACCAGGTGAACGGGATAGCGTGGCCGGGAACCCGCGCCCGGAGCACCCGCTCGACCTGCAGACACAGCGGTGGTAGCCGGAACTATTCCGACACCGCAAACACCGTGCTTCGGTGAAACAAATGCCTGTTCATTCCAACAGCCCGCTGATACTGGTCCAAATTGTGCGCCCGATAATGTTCCTTCTTGTTTGTTTGTGCAGTCTTGCGGCGGGAGCCGCGCCGGTCAGCAGCCTCACACTGACCTCGTCCAGCCCCCACTTGGAAAGCGCTTTCAACTGGAACAAAGCAAAAGCGCTGAGCTGGGTGCGGACGGGTGTGAAAAGCGGCTACATTCCCTGCTACTGGGCCGGCTACAATTACCGCCAGGCTTTTTACGTGAGGGATATCGCCCACCAATGCGAGGGGGCGGCCTTATTGGGCCTCAATAATGAGAACTTCTCCATGTGGCAGGCGTTCGCCGGCACGGCCAACGAGTCGCGGCAGTGGTTTTGCCTGTGGGCGCTGGATTTCCACGGGAAAACCTACGCCGTGGATTATCGCAGCGATACCAACTTTGTTCGCGAGATTCCCGCACCACTGGAACTCGTGGACAAAGCCTACGCCTGCTATAAGTGGAGCGCCGATCCACGTTGGATCGGCGACCCGGTCCTGACGAACTTTTACCGGACCACCATGAATCAGTTTATCGCCAAACACGATGACAACGGCGACGGCATCGCAGAGGGGCATTCTATCGACATTTTCGACGGCGCCTGCGGCTCTTACTGCGAACAATCGGCCGGTGGCTATGGAGTGGGCGGCGACAACATCGCCACCACCTGGTCGGCCTACATCGCCTACGCGAACCTGCTGACGGCGACGGGCAGGCGTTCCGAAGCCGCTCTCTGCCTGGCGAAGGCCGATCGCGTGAAGCGCGAGTATGACCAGAACTGGTGGAATGCCGGCGCGGGAAATTACTACGCGGGCCGGACCATCGGCTTGACCGGCTGGATTACGAACTTTGACCAGTTTAGCAAGGAAACTTACGATTTCCAAGCGGTCAAGTGCATCGCCCAACCGGGAGACAGGGCTGATGCCATGCTGGAAAAAATAGACCATAATTACCGGGAGAACCGGAGGCATTATAATTTCGAATCCTTCACCTATTTACCTGAGGTTTTCTACAATTACGGCATGAACGACAAGGGCTGGTATTGGCTGAAGTGCATCATGGATTCTCACTATGACTATCCGGAGGTGTCGTTCACATCCGTCGAATTTATTGCCACGGGGATGATGGGCATCGAGCCGGACGCGCCGAACCACAAAATTGCCACGCTGGGCCGCCTAACCGACGAAGTGGGCTGGGTTCAACTCGATCACATCCCGGTCGGAGCCTACGACGTGCTGGTAAAGCACGAAAATTCCAACCGAACTACCACGGTCCGGAACAACACCGGGGACGCAACGCTGACCTGGGAGGCACGGTTTCCCGGCTCGTTCGAGATGCTCATTGTCGATGGTGTGCCGCGAACTGCCAGGCATAAAACTCTCAATGGCGTGAACGTTAGTTCCGTCGAAGTCCTGCTGCGCGGTGGTGAGCAAAAGACCGTCAAGGCCGAAGCGCAATAGATGCGGCTGTGGACAAATTGGCAACAGCGACCCGCGAGCGATGGCTCGTGGTTGGAAAAAGGCGCTCAGAAGAAAACACCTGTAACGGGTAAACGACCACGAGCGTGAATGCGGGAATTGCCGCCGACCGAACAAACAAAAAGCCATCAGCCGGCGAACAAGCACCGGGAATCTACCTGCAAGCTGAAGGAGAACGGGGGATCTACCACTACAAGGACTGCGAGGGGAGAATCACCTGCCATTACCATGGGTGTCCGTGGATCGCGGGGAAGCGAATCTGGCGATCGCTGGGATTTGCCTTCATGGCGCAGAGCAGCCTGAAGCTGGCACGCGAGGAATACAATCGCCGTCGCACCGAAGCCGGCGGTCAATCCAAACAACACGCCCTCTCAATGCGGGCTGGAGCCGAGAACAACAGTGAGACCAAAAAGGCCGCCGACCCTGGCGGGAAGTTGTCCGTGGCCGAAATCCTCACCCGTTGTCGTGATGCCGGCTTCCCGGACAAATACCTGACCACGGGCGCCGTCATTGATTTCGGCCCGAGCTCATGCCACGTTGCCGCCATGCAACTGCTCGAGGAATTGCGCGCCGAGCATGATCTGATTGACCAGATGCTGGATTCATTTCGGACCGCAGTGAGTCAATTCGTCGGCGCCCAAAGCGGCCCGCAGGACTTGGTTCGGTTCGTTCGCTTTTTTCGCGTGTATGCCGACCAATTCCACCATTCCCGGGAAGAGCAAGTGCTGTTTGCGACCCTGGCAAATCAACTCCATCTTCCCGGCGATCACGGCCCGATTGCCGTCCTGACCGATGATCACCGTCAATTCAAAGCCTGGCTGGATCAGATCGAGCAGTTGGTCGCGAAGCAACCGTTGCCGCCGACGGATCAAATTCGACTCCGGACCACGACCGAACAATACATCGCGGCCATGCAGCACCATATTGACGCGGAAAACTCGGTCCTGTTTGTTGAAGGCGAGATCTGTCTGCAGGATGCCGGGATACCCGAACTTCCGTCCCGGAGCCTCACCGCCGACGAGCAGCAGGTTCGGCTCCTGGCGGAAGAACTTCTGCAACGCTACCCGCCCACGCCAAACGTGGAGGTCATTCGCGGCGATGGTTGCGTCATGTGTCCGGTCTATCAAAAGACCTGCGACGGCTACGAACGTGAATGGTCCAAGGCCTCCCGGTGGGGTCATGCGGAAGACGACGATCCGTTTTCCGACGGGTGACTCAATTTCCAAAAGCGTGGCGCCGCCAATGGCGAATCTCTCAACACCTAAGAAGCATCACATCACGGAGTAGCGGCCCTTCCCGGGTGCGGTCTCCCCCAATAAAGAACCAATGACCTGAGCCGCGCAGCATGAGCACGGAGTGATGGGGTGGCGTGCGGCTTTCCGAGCAAAATTGCGGGTGCAGCGCGCAACACGCAACACGAGCACGGGACAACTCCGATTTTCCCCACCGAGCCTATCAATCAGCTCCGTGCGTGATTACGGGAAGTCGAGCCAGCGCGCTGCCAATTGCTGCTTGAGCGCCGGATAAAATTCCGGCAGTCCGGCCATCTGTGCACAGCCGGGACAGAAATACGGCCCTTTGCCCGTGTCCATGAAACGGGGTTTCAGCAGATCCAACCGGCCCAGTTGCAGGGTCGCATCAAGATTTCAGAGTTGAAGCACGGCGCGCATTTTCGACGGCTGTTTGATCAGGTCCGCCAGAGTATAGCGATCCAGCACCGCGAAGAAGGCCGACGCGGCCTCATCCAGCACGCCCCGCAATTGGCAGGCTGGGAAGATTCGGCACTGAGAACCGGGTTTGTCCGTGCAATCTATGACGGCCTCGCTTTCCTCGCCCAAGCGGACGATGTCGCCGACTCGAATCTTCTCGGGGGCGCGGCCGAGAGTGAATCCACCTCCCGCTCCGCGCTGCGTTTGCAGATAACCGCTGCACCCCAAGTCGTGGACCACCTTGACCAGATGATGACGTGAAATGCCGAACGTCTCAGCCACCTGGTCGACGGTGACTCGCTGGGGCCCGCGCAGGGCCGCCTGCATGAGCACACGGAACGCGTAATCGGAATAAGCGCTCAATCGCATCGAAACCAAGATGCAGCGGAGATTGCAAGGACACAAGCTAAAAATGTATTTGAAATACAGCTTTAACTCGCCTACGTTTGGAGGGCGTTCTTTGGTGCACTGTTATGGAAACAACTTTGGAGATCATTCCATCCGCCGCTGCGGAAATAAATCATACCTTGGAGGTGCAGGAGAAGATTCAGTTTCTGCGCCAGATGCTCCGTATTCGGCGGTTTGAGCAGGCGGCGCTCAAACAATACCAGACCAGCGGCCAGATCGGCGGCTTTTTGCATCTTTGCATCGGCCAGGAATCCGTCGCCGTCGGCACGATGTCGCTGTGCGGCGACGACGACCATATCATCACCGGCTACCGCAACCACGGTCACGCCCTGGCGGCCGGCATGAGCATGAATGAATGCATGGCGGAGTTGTTCGGCAAGGCCACGGGTTGTTCCAAAGGGAAGGGGGGTTCGATGCACTTCTTCGCTCCGGACAAGAATTTCTGGGGCGGACACGGCATTGTCGCCGGGCAGACCCCGCTCGGCCTCGGATTGGCCTTCGCGCTGAAATACAAAGGCATCAAGGGCTGCTGCCTTTGCTACCTCGGTGACGGCGCGGTCAATCAGGGCGTTTATCAAGCCTCGCTCAATCTCGCCTCGCTGTGGAGTCTGCCGGTGGTTTACATCATCGAAAACAACCAATATTCGATGGGCACGAGTCAGGAACGTTCCTCCGCCTGCCGGGATTGCCTGGCGGCACGGGCCGAGGCTTACGACATCGAGTGGGATCGGTTTAACGGCGAGGACATTTACGAAGTGCGTGCCAAAACATTGCCCGCGATTCTGCGCGCGCGAGAGGAATCGCGGCCCACGGTTCTGGAAATCGCCACCTACCGTTACTATGGTCACTCGGTTTCCGACGCCAACGCCAAGAAATACCGCAGTCCGGAGGAAATTGAAAAATATCGCAAGCTGCACGACCCGATTCAGCTTTGGCAAAAGCGATTGTTGGACGAAGGCGTTTTGACCGAAGAACAGGCAGCCGAGTTGGATGCGGTGGCCATGGCCGAGGCCGCCGAGTCGGTGCGCTTTGCCCAGGAGAGTCCGTTGCCGGAGAAACCCGACATTTTCGCGGACGTTTACTGCGA
The DNA here is from genome assembly GCA_035765895.1 of Verrucomicrobiia bacterium. Lineage (NCBI taxonomy): Bacteria > Pseudomonadati > Verrucomicrobiota > Verrucomicrobiia > Verrucomicrobiia bacterium. The sequence goes on from DASTWL010000063.1 coordinate 49,233, forward strand.
AGTGGATCGGCAGACGGCCGCCGGCCGGACCGGAAAATTTTTCTTCAATGATTGACCGCGAATTTCCATGCCTGTCATCACTTATCGCAAAGCCTTGAACGACGCGCTGGCGGAGGAACTCGCGCGGGACGAAAACGTTTTCATCATCGGCGAGGAGGTCGCGCACTACAACGGCGCTTACAAGGTGACCGAAGGCTTGTGGCAACGGTTTGGCGACAAACGCGTGCTGGACACACCAATCACCGAAGCGGCGTTCATCGGCCTGAGTGCCGGCGCTTCGATGCTGGGGCTGCGCCCGGTCGTTGAATTGATGTTTTGGAGTTTTGCCTATGTGGCTTACGACCAGATCGTCAACAACGCCGGCTGCATCCGCTACATGTCCGGCGGCCAGATCAATCTGCCACTGGTCATTCGCGGCCCGGCCAACGGCGGCACCAACGTCGGCGCCACGCACTCGCACACGCCAGAAAGCATCCTGGCGAACAACCCCGGCGTGAAGGTCGTTTGCCCCGCCACGGCCTACGACGCAAAAGGGCTGATGAAAACCGCCATCCGCGACAACGATCCCGTCTTTGTAATGGAGAACACCCTGCTCTACGGCGAGACGTGGGAAGTGCCGGATGAGGAATACTTGATTCCGCTCGGCGTCGCCGACGTGAAACGCGAAGGCGCGGATGTCTCGCTCATCGCGCATGGACGCGCGGTCATCACGAGTTTGCAGGCGGCGGAAATTCTGGCGCACGAACACAACATCCACGCCGAGGTCGTGGATTTGCGCTCCATCCGCCCGCTGGATGAAGAAACTCTCCTGCGCTCCGTGCGCAAAACCCATCGTGCCGTGCTGGTGGACGAGAACAAACCCTTTTGTGCCGTGAGCGCCCAAATCGCCGCGACCATACAGGAAAAAGCGTTCGACGATCTGGACGCGCCGGTCCTGCGCGTTTGCACGCTGGACGCGCCGGCCATTTACAGTCCGCCGCTCGAAAAACTTCAACTGCCCACGCCCGAGCGCGTCGTGGAAAAAGTTTTAAGCATTGCCTGATGCCGTTATGCCCTACATTGAAATGCCCAAACTGAGCGACACGATGACCGAAGGCACCGTGGTCAAGTGGCGCAAGGCCGTCGGCGAGCCGGTTGACGTTGGCGACGTCATTGCCGAAATCGAAACTGACAAGGCGGTGATGGAACTGGAAGCTTTTGATGGCGGAACGCTCCAGGAAATCTATGTCAGTGAAGGTGGCAAGGCACGGATCGGCGAAAAACTGGCGTTGCTGCTGGCGGCGGGGGAAGACGCGCCGCAAAAGGACGGCCAGGCTGCCAAAACGCAACAAGTCAATCCGCTGGCCGGGAGTCCGAGCCGGACATCTCCGGCTCCAGCCAAAGCGGAGAAAGCCGCCGCACCCGTTTCGCGCGGCCGCGTGAAAGCCTCGCCATTGGCGAAGAAAATTGCGGGCGCAAAACGCGTGGACCTGGCTTTGATTCAAGGTTCCGGCCCAGGAGGACGCATCGTTGCCCGCGACGTCGAGTCGGCTCCCGTTACACCGGCGGCGATCCCAACAGCGGCGGCCGCAATTCCCGTCTTGCCGCCCGGCCCCGGCGACCGGCGCATACCGCTTACCGGAATGCGCAAAATCATTGCCGAGCGGTTGCTCGCCAGCAAAACGCAAATTCCGCATTTCTACCTGAACATTGAAGTGGACGCGGGTGAACTCGTCCGGCTGCGAACACAGTTGAACGAGCACTTGGAAAAGTCCGGTCAGGGCAAACTGACGTTCAATGATTTCATTTTGAAAGCCGTGGTCGCTGCCGCCACGAAGGTTCCGCGTGTCAATGCATCCTTCGCTGGCGACGCTGTTATTGAATACACCGACATTCACCCTTCGGTGGCGGTGGCCGTTGAGGATGGTTTGGTGACGCCGGTCATTCGGCAAGCGCAGAAGAAGTCGCTGCGCGAAATCAGCGAAGCGGTGAAAGACCTGGCCACGCGCGCCCGCAGCAAGAAAATCAAGCCGGAGGAATATCAGGGTGGCACGCTCACCGTGTCGAATCTGGGCAGCCACGGTATTGATAGCTTTTCGGCGGTCATCAATCCGCCGCAGGCCGTCATCCTTTCGATTGGCGCCATCGTGAAAAAGCCGGTGCTCAACGCACAGGACCAGATCGTTCCGGGCCATCGCCTCGCCATCGGTTTGAGCGCAGATCATCGTGTGGTGGATGGCGCCACCGGCGCGCAGTATCTCGCGGAACTGCGCGGGCTGCTCGAGAATCCAGCCGCGTTGTTGCTTTAATTGAATGCTTATGAATTACGATCTGATTGTCATTGGCGGCGGTCCCGCCGGCTATGTCGGCGCCATTCGCGCCGCGCAAGTGGGCAAACGCGTCGCCTGTGTCGAAAAAGAGCGAGCCGGCGGCACCTGCCTCAACTGGGGCTGCATCCCCACCAAATCGCTGCTGCGCAACGCCGAACTGTTTCACCTGATGAAGCAGCGCGGTGGCGAGTTCGGTTTCAGCTTCGACAACCTCCGTCACGACTGGAGCAAAATCATCAAACGCTCGCGCGACGTCGCCGACAAAAACGCCGCCGGCATCGAGCATTTGTTCAAGAAAAACAAGGTGGACTATGTTCGCGGCGAAGCGTCGCTCACCGACGCCGGTGCGGTGACGGTAAAAAGCGCCGATGGGAAAACCCAGAAACTCGAAGCCGCGAAAATTCTGATCGCCACCGGCGTCGTGTCGCGGCCGCTGTCCGATTTTCCGTTCAACGGCAAAACGGTCATCAGCAGCCGCGAAGCGATGGTTTTGGCAAAGCAACCCAAAGACATCATTATCATCGGCGCCGGCGCGATCGGTGTTGAGTTCGCCTATTTCTTCAACGCCTTCGGCACGAAGGTCACGCTCGTAGAGATGCTGCCGGATCTTCTGCCGCTTGAAGACGCCGAAGTTTCGCAAGCGCTGGAAAAGACCTTCGTTAAACAGGGTATCAACGTTCTGGCAGCCACCAAAGTCGTCAAAGCCGAAGCCACCGGCCAGGGCGTGAGGATCACCGTCGAAGGGAAAAAATCTGAAACGCTGGAGGCTGAAGTCTGCTTGGTGGCCATCGGTGTGCAGCCGTTGCTGCCGGCCGGCCTGTCGCTCCAACTCACGCCGCGCGGTTTCATCCAGACAACGGATCGTTATCAAACGAGTGTTCCGGAAGTCTTCGCCGCCGGAGACATCATCGGGCCGCCCTTGCTCGCGCATGTCGCCAGTTATGAAGCGATTCAGGCCGTCGAGGGGATGTTCACCCATCACCTCCCGAAGCGAATCAGCTTTTTTCCCAGTTGCACCTATTGCCAGCCGCAAGTAGCGAGTGTCGGTTTGACCGAGCGCGCGGCACGGGAACAGGGATTGAAATACCGGGTTGGGAAATTCCCCTTCAGCGCCAGCGGCAAAGCCCGCGCCGTGGGCGAAGTGGATGGTTTTGTGAAACTACTTTTTGGCGAGCCTTATGGCGAACTGCTCGGCGCACACATCATCGGCGCGGAAGCGACGGAGATGATCGCCGAACTGGGCCTGGCGCTCACGCTCGAAGCGACCCATGAGGAAATTGTGGCCAGCATTCATGCCCATCCGACCTTGAGCGAAGCCGTCCACGAAGCCACCGGTCAGGCTTATGGGGCCGCGATCCACCTTTAGCCGATGTGAGAATTTGGCATGAAGGAAGAAATGAAACCCGTTCAGGAATCGAAGCCAGCGTCAACGTTCGACGACGGCGTCGCGTGCGATGTTTGCGGAAGGTTCGGCGCTTATCGCTTTGGCGAGCGCTTGCTTTGCCAGGAATGTTACACGGGCAGCGGTTCTTGCTGCCCGGAGTTCGGCAAAGATGATTTGTGGACATTCCTGGAAGAAGGTCCGAAGGCATCGAGCCGATCCCTCGAGTCCCAATGAAACACATAAAGAGAAAGGCAAAACATCATGGCCGACAAGAATAGCCGATTGCCACAGAATGTTCCTGGCGCCTGGTATGTGGACTCCACCTGCATTGATTGCGATCTATGCCGGGAAACCGCATCCAGCGTTTTTCGGCGCGACGAAGATAATGGCAACAGCATCGTGTTCCACCAACCCGAGACCGTGGAGGAACTGCGCCAGGCAGAGGAAGCGATGGCCGGCTGCCCGGTCGAGGCAATCGGCAATGATGCCTCCTCGCCCTCTGCGCCAACCGAGACAGCAGATTCCGAATCACCCGGGCCGGCGGTCGTCGTTCCGTCGGTTTGCGCTCCTGATCAAGCCAGCGCTAAAAAACAGGTTGTGCCTGATCGTTGACATTTCCTGAACGAAGTGGATTTATGAAAATGAGATTTTTCCCAACCATCTTGGTTGGAGCCATTACTGCGACGCAATTGGCCTGCGCCGCCTTGCCTCATGTCGAAACTCAGCTCACCTACGCGCCGAATGTTCCTCCGCCGGTTACAAGGCAGAAACCGGCCATCGTGGAGGTTAATCTGGTCGCTGCGCACAAGGTGATGCCGCTGTCGTCTTCATCGGATTACACCTTTTGGACCTTCAACGACCATGTGCCGGGCCCGTTCATCCGCGTCCGCGCCGGTGATTGGCTGCAGGTGCGAATCTCCAACACCGATCCGAGCGGCATGCCGCACAACGTGGACTTTCACGCCGTGACGGGGCCGGGCGGCGGGGCGCAAGTGTTGACCGTCACACCGGGAACGACGAACGTGGGGTGGTTCCACCTTCTGCATCCGGGCCTGTTCGTCTATCATTGCGCGGTTCCGCCCATGATTGACCACATTGCCAACGGCATGTTTGGTCTCATTTTGGTGGATCCGACGAATGGATTGCCGCATGCCGATCGCGAGCTTTACGTCATGCAAAGTGAGTTTTATACGACAAACAATCCCAACGGCGGCCGGCTGCTCGGGTTCTCGCATGAGCGCGCCATGGAAGAACACCCGACTTATGTGGTGTTCAACGGCCAGTCCGGCTCCATGTTCTTCTCCGACGCGCCGTCCGCCAAAGCCGGCGATCGCATTCGCATCTACTTTGGCAACGCCGGCCCGAATCTCATCTCCTCCTTTCACGTCATCGGGACGCTGATGCAAAATGTCTATCGTGAAGGCAGCCTGACTGACCCTGCGGCGCACGATTTGCAAACGGTGACGGTGTCTCCCGGGTCGTCAGCCATCGTTGAGTTCACGCCGGTGGTGCCGGGAATTTACACGTTTTTGGATCACGACATGGCACACGCCGACAAGGGTGCGTCAGGACAAATAAACGTGAGTGGTGCGCCGCGGCTGGACATTTACCGCTCTGCGCAGGATGGCCCGCCAACACAGTAAACCGTTACCGATGGTCAGATTTGTGGTCGGACGGTTGCGTTCTGGAGACGTGAAAAATGCAGGACGAGGACAAAAGCGAGAAACGTGTGGTGGTGCTGGGCGCCGGCTTTGGAGGGCTGACGTTTTGTCAGGCCTTCAATTGTCCGCGTGCCCGGGTCACACTGGTGGACCGGCAAAACCACCACCTGTTTCAGCCCCTCCTGTATCAAGTCGCCACTGCCGGTTTGTCGGCGCCGGAGATTGCCCAACCCATCCGCTCAATCCTCTCTCGACGAAAGCATGCTGAGGTGCTCCTGGCCGAGGTCACAGGAATGGACCTGACCCGTCGCGAAGTGCGGCTTAACCACACTGTCATGACCTACGATTATCTGGTGCTGGCCCTTGGCGGCGTGACCAGCTACTTCGGCCATCCGGAGTGGGAGCAGCATGCGCCCGGGCTCAAATCACTGGACGATGCCTTGCGAATCCGGCGTCAAGTGCTGCTCGCGTTCGAACGGGCTGAAACCGCGCTCGACGCCGGTGAACAGGCACGCCTGATGACCATCGTGGTCGTGGGCGGTGGTGCCACCGGAGTTGAACTCGCCGGTGCGTTTGCCGAACTGGCTCGGCGTGTGTTGAAGCGGGACTTTCGCCGAATCGATCCGCGTCGCGCACGTGTGATCCTGCTGGAGGCAGGGCCGCGGCTGTTACCGCAATTCTCCGAGCAACTGGCCGCGAAGGCTGCACGCCGACTGACGGCGCTCGGAGTGGAAATTCACACTCACACTCGCGTCGAGAACATCGGGGAAGGGTTTCTTGTCCTGGCAAATGGCACTCGGATCGAAAGCGCGAACATGATTTGGGCCGCAGGGGTCGCAGCCAATCCGCTGGCGCGACTGCTGGGCGTCGAACTGGACCGCGCAGGAAGGGTGCGCGTCAGTCCGGACCTGAGTGTTCCTGGCCACCCGGAGGTTTTTGTTGTTGGTGACATGGCTGTGGTTCAGGGCCACGATGGGCGGACTGTGCCTGGAGTATCGCCAGCGGCAATCCAGATGGCACGCCATGTCGCACGCGTCATTGCCCGCGAGTGTCGGGCCGGTTCCGCGAATCTCTCCGGGCGGCCCGCGTTTCGGTATTGGAACAAGGGCACGATGGCCACGATTGGCCGGTCGGCCGCAGTCGCCCAAATTGGGCGTTTTGAATTCTCGGGGTGGCTGGCTTGGGCCGCATGGCTGCTTATACACCTGGTTTTCCTCATTGGTTTTCGCAATCGGGCGGCCGTCCTTTTGCAGTGGATTTACTCCTATTTCACCTACAAAAGAGGCGCTCGCATCATCACCGGTCTGGACAGCCTGCCCTAAATTCACGCCCCGGCGACCGCGGGAAGCGCCGGGCGGGGGGGCGCTGAAGACGCAGGCACGGGCTGAAGGGATGGGGCATTCTCAAACCTCCAAGAGCATCCGCAGTGGCTTCTCCACGCCCTCCTTGATGCGTCGCAGGAATATCACGGCTTCTTGGCCGGATAGCGCAATGGGGCGTTCTTATATGGCGTGCAACCCGGGGATGCCGCTCTAAGGCGGATTCACCAGCGGCGTCGAAAGCCATGATCCGAAGACTCCGCCGTTGGTTGTGGCGAACGTTCCGCCTTCAAGTTCATCGGGCTTGAGTTTGGTTCCCCGGTTGCCCTGGGCGAATGCGGAAACTGGTTGGTCGAACTCGGCAAAGCTCAACCGAACCGCCTCGCGCAACACTGGCACAACCAAACCGCGGTCGGTGCTGACGACCACACCGATGACTGTTGCGACCCAAGTCATACCCCTTTTCGCCAAGGGATGGCGCGAAATGCCAAAAGTGCTGGCAACCTCGTTTACGGCAACCCTTTAGGGGACTATGCAAGGCGGCTTGCACGAGCGGGCACCCTGAGTAATCGGAACAGGCGCTGCGTCGCATCGGGAAGCAAGCCGCATGAGCAGCAAGGGTGGATTCAAAGCTAAAGTTATATTTGAAATACAACTTTAGGTTCGTTATCCTTTTGTTCGACGAGCGCGCCTATGAACACTGCCAGCATCAACGAACACTACACTCACGATCATGACAGGCTGGATGAGCTCCTTCACCAGTTCTTAACGCTCAAGAACTCCGACCGTGCGCAGGCGGCCACCAATTTCCGGGAATTCAAAGCCGGGCTGGAACAACACATCGTATGGGAGGAGCAGATTCTGTTTCCTGCATTCGAGGGCAAGACTGGAATGGTCGCCGGGCCGACGGAAGTGATGCGTTGGGAACACCGGCAAATCCGGGGCTTTCTTGAATCCATCGCGGACAGGCTCGTGCGCGATGACTTTGACACGACTGACGAAGAAGCCGGCTTGCTGGCGGTGCTTGAACCGCACAACCACAAGGAGGAGAACATCCTCTATCCCATGATTGATCAGGTCACACGCGCTGAGGAGCGGGCGGAGATTTTCGCCCGCATGAGCGCGAGCGTAAGCCATTGAAAGCGCTCAACCGTCAAACCAAACACCTGAATGCCATCGCCGAAGAACTTTTGTGAAAACTATAACACCTGAAACCACTGTCGGAGAACTCGTCCGTGCTGTGCCAGCCCGTTCGCGCATCTTTGAAAACCTCGGCGTTGATTACTGCTGCGGTGGCAAGAAGCCATTGGCGGAAATCTGTCGCGCCAAAAACCTCGATCCTGCCACGGTGATTGCCATGCTGAACGCGCTCGACCGCGCGGCGGACGTGCCGAGCGCCAATCCCGACGCGATGGGTCTGGCCGAACTGTGTGATCACATCGAGCGTGCGCATCACGATTACCTGCGCGAAGAACTGCCGCGATTGGATTTCATGACGCGCAAAGTTGCCGCCGTTCATGGCGATCGTGAAGCACGACTGCTCGAGGTGCGGCGCGTGTTTGAATCGTTCAACGCGGCGATGACGGCGCATACGGACGAGGAAGAGGCGGTCGTATTTCCGAAGATTCGGCAGTTGGCGGCGGCGAATGGAAACCGGGCGGGCATCGTGACCGAACTCAAGGCCACCTTCGCAAAGCTGGAATCCGAGCATGACAGTGCCGGCGGAGCGCTCGAACGCTTCAAGGAATTGACGGACGGTTACACCCCGCCGGACTGGGCCTGCAATACGTTCCGCGCCCTCTACGACGGCCTTCGGCAGTTGGAGCGCAACATGCACCAGCATGTTCACAAGGAGAACAATGTCCTCTTTGTAAAGGCGCTGGCCACAGAGTAACCACGGCAAAGCTTCGGCCGCCGCCGAACATGCCCGCGCCCCGATCAATCCGAACATGACGCTCAGGCAGTTGTTGCCTGGGAGGCCGTGTTCGGAAGGTGTTGGAGGGCGCCGGAGCCAACCCCCCTTCGGGCTGGAGACCGGACACGCACGGAATTCCACGAGGCCGACTGAAGATTGGCAGCCTGCTTGAAAGGACGCGGGAGCGTTCGCTGGCGGACCCTGTCAAACTTGGAGCCCAGGAGCAGAGCACCATATACCGCAGCACCCGGGATCGGGAGGGGATCGCACAGTGGAGCCGCGTTCCGATGTGAGCAATCATTGACCTCGTGCGCCCCAAGCCGGAGGCGCGAACCGCGGATTTGATTCCTTTGGCGATGCCCTCCACGTCGGCGTCCATGACGACACGCGAACCGGCCCTACCGTTGGACCTGCCTGTTGCTCAATTGCTCAATGAGCTGAAGAATGAATGCCTTTCCGCGATGGGTGGGCCAGCCGCCAAGCCGGTTTTGGATTCGCCGGTCCATCGTTTCGGAGGATCAGTTGGGCGTTTCAGAATCGGTCTTCATAAGCCAACCGGAAGAACTTCGGACCTGCCAGCAGCGGTCATCACTCTCTTGGAGAAAGCCGGCGGAACGGCGCGGCAAACCAGTCAACGGATGGGGCAACCACCGGGGTTCACGGAGCAACGGCGGCAGCCATCAAATTGATTTCTCCGCGCGCCCGGACCATTCAATTCATTCTCGGCCCAGCCCATCAACCGCGCAGGTCCACAGGTTCTCGTCCAGGGGCGGCGTGGAACAGCTTGTCGAGCTCGGCCGGGCTGCATTTACTGCGCGTGTGCAATTCACATTTCCACGGCCCGCTGACACGAGCTCTCCCTCGGTGGAGCGACTGCGGGTGGCCGGTCGCGAAATTCCGCTGGCCCTGGTGGTCAATCTGCGGGCGCGACGTTACGTGCTGCGATTGCGTCCGGACGGTTCGGCGCGCGTGACCATCCCGCGCGGCGGCTCGCGGTTGGCCGGCCGGCGTTTTGCGGAAGGACATGAGCCGTGGCTGGCGCGGCAACTGGAGCGGCTGGCGAACCGCCCGGCGCATCCCGAGCCGTGGCGGTTGGGCACGGAGGTCTTCCTGCGCGGCGAGCGGAGAAAAATCGAGGCGGCTGTCGGGAGCGACGGCAGCGCAATTCAACTCGGCGACGAAGTGATTTCAGTGGGCGGCAGCACCGCCGATTGGCGGCCGGTCATCGAACGGCATCTCTGGCGGCTGGCGATTCGCGAATTGCCGCCGCGGGTTTTGGAACTGGCGGCGAGTCACCAATTGACCGTGTGCCGCATCACGGTGCGGAACCAGCGGACGCGCTGGGGCTCCTGTTCGCGGCGGGCGACGATTTCGTTGAACTGGCGCCTGGTTCAGACGCCGCCCTTCGTGCGCGACTACATCATTTTGCATGAGCTGTGTCACCTGCGGGAGATGAATCACTCGATGCGTTTCTGGCGCGAGGTCGGGCGGGTCTGTCCGGACTTTGCGGCGGCCGAGCGGTGGTTGAAGCAGCACGCCGCCCTGCTTCGTTGAGACACAGCTGGCGCTCGCCAACATCCGGGGGCGCGGCTTGCGATTTCGGATTTCCGCCTTACGATGCCCGTGCGTGCTTACTCTGGATCAACTGGCCGGACTTTTGGAACAACACCGTGCGGAGTCGGATGCCCGCGTGCGGGAATTTGCCGTTGGCGGACGAGTGTTTCACTTCAATGCGCAACCGGCCCTGATGGGAGTGATCAATTTGTCCGCCGATTCTTGGTATCGCGAAAGCGTTTGCCTGACGGCGGAAAGCGCGGTTCAGCGCGGGCTGACGCTGGCCGCCCAGGGCGCGGCCATCGTGGACGTCGGCGCGGAATCCACCTTGGCGCACGCTGTGCGGGTGGCGGAGGCGGAGCAAAACTCCAGGCTGCTGCCGGTGATTCGTGAGCTGCGTGCGGCCAAGGTGCTGGTTTCGGTCGAGACGTATCAGCTGGCGGTGACCCGCGCGTGTCTCGAAGCCGGGGCCAATGTCTTGAATCTGACGGGCACGGAGCGGAGCGATGAATTGTTCCGCCTGGTGGCCGATCACGATGCGGCGGTCATTCTCTGCCATGTGCAGGGGAAAAACGTTCGCGAAGTGGGCGATTTCGATTTCGGCGCCGATCCGGTGGCGATGCTGTATGAGCATTTTGCCCGGCAAATTGAAGGCGCCACGCGCAATGGCGTGGAGCGGATATTCATCGACCCGGGACTGGGTTTTTATTACCGCAACCTGCAGGACAGCGCGGTCCGCGTGCGGCATCAGATGAACATTTTTCTGAACACGTTCCGGTTGCGCACGCTGGGCTTTCCGGTGTGTCACGCGTTGCCGCACGCGTTCGAATATTTCGGGGAAGAAGTCCGTTGTGCCGAGCCGTTCATGGCGGTGCTGGCGGCGCTGGGCAAAACTGATTTGTTCCGGACGCACGAAGTGGCGCGGGTGAAAGCGGTGCTCGACACGCTGCGGGTGTTCTGACGAAGCCGCTCCGCTCACCGCGTCTGCGGAAAGATCTGGTAAAGCAGGAGGTAGATGATCACGCCGGTGACCGAGACATACATCCACATGGGCCACGTCCAGCGCGCCAGCTTGCGGTGCGTTTCAAACTTCCGGCGCGCGGCCAGCGTCACGGTGGCAATCACCAGCGGCACGATGACGCCGGCCAGCACGGTGTGGGTGAGCAGCAGCGTCAGGTAATACGGCCGGAACCACGCCGGGTTGCGGAAAACCGTGTGGCCGGCGTGGGCGTGGTAGTAGAGGTAACCGCAAAGAAACAGCGTCGAAGTCGTCAGCGCCGCGATCATGCAATTGCGATGGGCGCGCTGGTTCTGCTGTTTGATGAACACATAGCCTGCCGTGAGGAGCGCGGCGCTCAGCCCGTTCAAGGTGGCGTTGACGGCGGGCAAATCGGCGAGGGTCACGACTCGTTCTCCAGTTGCCTGAGCGCTGCCAGAATTTGCTGCTTCACGTCCGGCCAGTTGATCAGATCTCCCTGGGTCTGAAACGCACCCCGCAAGCGTCCCTGCTTGTCCACCACCACGAAGATGGTGCTGTGCACAAACAAATCCACGGGATCCTTGCGTTCTTCAGGCCGCTTTGCGACGGCAGTGAGCTTCAAGCCATCGATGGCCAGGTTGGCCACCGCCACCTTGTCGCCGGTAAGAAACGTCCAGCGGGCGGCATCGGCGCCGAATTTGGCGGCATATTTTTGCAGCACTGCCGGCGTGTCGTAGTCGGCATCGGTTGTGAGTGACACCAGCCGGGCGCCCGAGTCGGCGGGCAGCGCGGTTTGCAGTTCGTGCATCTTGCCGGTCATGATCGGGCACGGGCCCGCGCAACGGGTGAAAATGATGTCGGCCACCCAGGCGTGTCCCTTCAAGCCGGCGAGGGTCACCGGCTGGCCAAGCTGGTTGGTCAGGGCGAAATCCGGCACCTGACTGATGACCGGCAGGTTGACGGTTTGGTTGTTTCGTGTGGCCTTCAACTTGATGAGCACCAACGCGAGGGCGAGCAAGGACGCAACCAGCACGATGCCGACCCACACGGACCAACTGACCGCTTTTCCGGTGCGATTCATGACGGGGAACTTACGGGGTGAAGCGGTTTCCGCCAAGGGGAGAAACCGCCGCTGAACCGCTCTCCCAACGCCGGGCGGGGGGTGGGCATTTTACGGCGGCGCAAATCGGGCCTATATTCCGGCATGGCGGGCCGGGCAAATAACCCGCTGAAGAGCAGTTATGCCGATCAAATCAACACCACTGATTTCAGAGAAGGTCTTGCACGTTCGCGTGAGCGGGCGGTTGAGCGACGCCGACTATCGCCAGTTTGTTCCTGAAGTCGAGGCGTTGTTGGCAAGGCACGGAAGCCTGCGATTGTTGGTTGAGCTGGCCGACTTTCATGGCTGGGACGCGGGCGCACTGTGGGACGATTTCAAGGTGTATTTGAAACACGGCAACGAAATCGACCGGCTGGCCATCGTGGGCGAAAAGCGGTGGCAGGAATGGATGACCCGTCTGGCCCGGCCCTTCTTGAGCGCCGAAATTCGTTATTTCGACCACGGGCACGAGAGCGAAGCGCGCCGCTGGATTCTGGAGCAATGCGTTGTCGCTACCGCAGAAGACAAGCCTTGAGCGGGTTGCTGTTGTATGATGTGTGCCGCACCGCGGGCGGCTTTCAACTGTTGTCGCCGTCCAGCAAATCACCCAGCCCGCCGAGAATGGATCCTTCGCCCTTGCGGCGCCCGCCCCCTTGCGGCGCGGCCGCGTAAATCCGGCCGGCGAGCCGGCTGAAGGGCAGCGATTGGAGCCACACGCGACCGGGACCGCGCAAAGTGGCGAAGAAAAGCCCCTCGCCGCCGAAAAGCGCCGTTTTGATTTTGCCGACAAACTGGATGTCGAACTCCACAGTCGGCTGAAAGCCTACCACGCAGCCGGTGTCCACCCGCAGCAGTTCACCCGGAGCGAGCTGGCGTTCGATGATGGTTCCGCCGGCGTGCATGAACGCCCACCCGTCGCCCTGCAGCCGTTCCATGATGAAGCCTTCCCCGCCAAACAGGCCGGCACCCAGGCGCTTGTTGAACGCGATGCCGATGCTGACGCCTTTGGCCGCGCACAAGAACGCGTCCTTCTGCGTCCAGATTTCGCCGCCCAATTCGGCCAGGTGCACGGGGATGATTTTGCCGGGATAGGGCGCACCGAAGGCCACCCGCTTTTTGCCGGCGGTCCGATTTTGAAAGACCGTCATGAACAGCGATTCACCCGTCAGCAAACGTTTGCCGGCGCCCATCAACGCGCCCAGAAAGCCGCTGTTCTGTTGCGAGCCGTCCCCGAAAATGGTCTCCATTTCGATCCCGTCGTCCATATACATCATGCCGCCCGCCTCGGCGACCACGGCTTCATTGGGATCCAGTTCCACTTCCACAAACTGCAAATCGTCACCGTAAATCTGGTAATCGACCTCGTGCATGGCCCGCGAAGGGACGGGGCCGCCAATAATGGGGGGCAGGTTGCTTTGCATGGTCCGAAGATAGGAACCACCCGGGGAGGCGCAGCTACAAAATCCGGGAATTTCCATAATCAGGGTGTCGACGGGCCGTCAGGAAGCGGCTGGCGTTTGGTGGTGCTTGCGCTACTCTGCGCTTGGATTTATGGGCAAAATGTTTGATTCGATCGACTGGGTCATCGCCGACATCCGGCGCGGGCGGATGGTGATCCTGGTGGACGACGCGGACCGCGAGAACGAAGGTGACGTCATCATGGCCGCCGAGTTTGTGACGCCTCAAGCGGTCAACTTCATGGCCAAACATGGGCGCGGTCTCATCTGCGTGCCCACCACCAGCGAACGGCTCAAGCAACTCGGGATCGAGGAGATGGTCAAACAAAACCGCGACAGCTTCAAAACCGATTTCCAGGTGAGCGTCGACGCGGCGCGTGGCATCAGCACCGGCATCAGCGCGGCCGACCGCGCCCGCACGATCGCCATCATGGCGAGTCCGACCGCGCTGCCCGAGGATCTCGTCCAGCCCGGGCATGTGTTTCCGCTGCGGGCCAAGCCGGGCGGGGTGTTGCAGCGTGCCGGCCACACCGAGGCCGCCGTTGACCTTGCCACGCTCGCCGGCTGCCGGCCCATGGCGGTGATCTGTGAGATCATGAACGATGACGGCAGCATGGCCCGGCTGCCGCACCTCCGACGGTTCGCCGCGAAGCATCGTCTGAAAATCGCCACGATCGCCGACCTCATCGAATACCGACGCACCCGCGAAAAGCTGATTGAGCCCGTGGAAACCATCAAGATGCCGACGGACTACGGCGATTTCAACCTGCACCTGTATCGCTCACGCCTTGATGGCCAGCATCACCTGGCGCTGGTGCGGGGTGACGTGGCCGGCAAAAAGGGCGTGCTCGTGCGCGTGCACAGCGAATGCCTGACCGGCGACGTGTTCGGCTCGCGCCGGTGCGATTGCGGGCCACAACTGCACCAGGCCCTGCGGCAGATTGCCGAGGCCGGCCGTGGGGTGCTGGTTTACATGCGGCAGGAAGGGCGCGGCATCGGGCTGCCCGCCAAGATCAAGGCTTACAAGCTGCAGGAGGCCGGGCTCGACACGGTGCAGGCCAACGAGAAACTCGGGTTCCCGATGGACCTGCGTGAATACGGCCTCGGCGCCCAAATCCTGACCGACCTCGGCTTGAAGACCATCCGCCTGCTCACCAACAACCCTCGAAAAATCGTCGGCCTGGCCGGCTACGGATTGAAGGTGATGGAACAGGTGCCTATTCGCGTGCACCCGAATCCCCACAACGAACGCTATCTGGAGACCAAGCGGAAGAAGATGGGGCACCTGCTGTAAAGCCTGGTTCCGGTTACGGCGGTCATTTCAATCGTCATGCTAAAACGAATTACCAAACGAACCGGTTCTGCGTCCGGCGCCCGCTTCGCCATCGTCGCCTCGCAATACAATGGGCGCTACGTCGATGCCATGCTGATGGCGGCGAAGGCGGAATTGCGGGTGGCCGGGGTGCGGACCTTGAACGTGGTGCGGGTGCCGGGAGCGTTCGAAATTCCTTCGGTCGCCGCGGCGCTGGCCAGCCAGACCCGGGCGGGCAAGCCGCGTTACGCCGCCGTCATTTGCCTGGGCGTCATCTTTCAAGGGCAGACCAGCCACGCGGAGCACATCGGTTGGGGGGTGACCCACGCGCTGGCACAAATTCAAATTCAGCGCCAGTTGCCGGTCATTCACGGTGTGTTTGTGTTTACGAAGGAGGCCCACGCCCGGGTGCGTTGCCTTGGCCGGAAACACAATCGGGGAACAGAAGCGGCCCGCACGGCGTTGACCATGGCGGAAGTCATGCGCGGGCTGGAGCGCTGATTAGGATCCACGAATCCTTCGTTTGGCTTGGCTGAGGCGGCGCATTTTGCCCTTCCCACCCCGGCCCCGGCCACCGCTTGGCTTCACTGGCTTCGCCCCGGGCGCGGGCTTTGCAGATACGCGCCGCAGGACTCGCGCACCACCAGGCTTGGCGTCAGGCTGATCGATTGGACGGGCAGCGTGGGTTCGGCCAGGCGCCGCAACATGGTTTGAAACGCCACATGGGCAATGTCCCGGCACGGTTGATGAATGGTCGTGAGCGGCACCGAAACCAGCATGGCATATTTCACGTCGTCGAACCCCGCCACCCGCACATCGTGCGGCAGCTTGATGCCCCGGGATTCCAGGGTGCGCGCCAGCACGGCCGCGGTGTCGTCGTTGGCGCAGATGATGGCGTCGGCCAGCTTGCCCGACACGAGGGACCGCACAAATTTCACGTCGCGGGGATCGCCTTGCCGCACCCAGTTGGAATCCTGTTCGAGGCCGTTTTGCACCAGCGCCTCGCGCACGCCGGCGATGCGCGCGTTGACCGTGGCGGCCGAGAGCGGACGGCTGACGAACAGGATTTTGCGGCAGCCGAGTTTGATCAAATGTTCAGCGATCATGTAGCCCGCCGCCAGGTTGTCGATGCCCACCAGATCGAAATCGCTCCGCCGGGGGAACGGCGTGATGTCGCGGTCAATTAAAACCACGGTGATGCCCGCCTCGCGCAAGGATTCAGCGAGCCGGAAGTTGGCCTCCTCCTGCTTGGGCTGAAGTTCCGCGGGCGCGAAGAAGACGCCGCTGATTTTCCGTTCAATGAACTGGCTGCAGATTTCCTCGGCGTGTTTGAGGCTCGCGTCTTCGTCCAGCAGCGGACTGGTGGAGCCACCCCAAAGCAGGCCGTAGTCGTGCACCCGCGCCAGGCTGGCGATCTCCCCGCAGATGATGTGGAAGATTTCGGTGGTGGACAATCCGGGCACGAGCAGCCCCAGCACGCGGGTGGCGGTCGTTTGCTGGGTTTGACCGGACCGGACATACGTTCCGGAACCGGCGCGCCGTTCGATCAAGCCCTTGATTTCCAGGTCGCGCAGGGCGCGCGCCACGGTGGGCCGGGAAACGCCGAACTGCTTGACCAGTTGCAGCTCGCTCGGCAGTCGCGTGCCGGCGGTGTATTTGCCCGCGGCGATTTCAATTTCGAGGCGCGTGCTGATTTTGCGGTGTTTGGAACCCGCGGGTTCGTTTGACATGGTGAAAAGCGGATATGACTTGTTGTAAAGTTGTAATGGCAGCTTTTTTCAAGGTGGTCAATTCTGGTTTTCTATAGCTGTAAGCTGACCGGTAGGCTCAAAGCATGAAATCCCCACGAGTTTCAGCGCGGCTGCCGCATGGCGGGCTCCACCGGGCCGGACGTTCTGTTCTTTTCCTCGCAACCCAATGGCTTCGCGGTGGTCCGCGGGCAACTGCCTGGCATCACGAGCGAAATTGTTCTCCTCTCTGCCGCCCAGTTGCCCACGTCCGGACCAGCATCGCGTGATTTGATTTCCCATTTGCGAACGCGCTCCGGTGGCGGCCAATCCGCCGCACCCAAACTCAATCCCGATCCCGAACGACAACAATGAACCATTATGAAACCGATCCCGAACGCCAAGGAATGTAAACCGGCGAATTTTCTTTGCCCGCCACCGCCGGGTTTGTCCGCGCTGTGCCTGGCAGCGTGGTCGTGCGTTGCAGTGTTGGCGCCGGCCACGTCACGGGCCAGCCTGATGGCGCATGAAGGTTTCAATTATTCCGTGGGCAGCGGCAACCTGTCCGGGCAGGCCGGGGGGTTCGGCTGGCAGGGCGCGTGGCAGACGGTCAACAACGGGGCTTCCAGCGTTCAGGCGGGCAGCCTGACCGCCGGGGCCAATGCGCCGGTTGGTTACGATGCGTTGTCGGTCGGCAACGCCGCATTTACACCCAATGGCACGCGCGCCGGCCGTTTTTTGGATACGTCGGCGGGCGGGCCGTTTGCCTTGAAAGGCTATCTGGATGGCAACGGCGACATCGGCGCCGCGGGGAAGACGATTTACATCAGCTTTCTCCAGCAGCCCAACGCAGCGGACAACAACTACTACGAGTTCGAGTTTCACCGTGGCAATCTGGGCGATCCAGGCCGCATTGGCGGCGTTGGCAACGACACCGGCGGCAGTGCCAACGTGTATCTGCGCACCCCCAGCAATGCGCAGACGCAGATCGGAGCGGGCAGCGCGGCGGTCAGCTTTTACGTGGTGCGGATTGATTTCCTGGGGGGCAATGACACGGTCACGGTTTATCAAAATCCCACTTCGGCCACCGAGCCCGCATCGCCGACGTTGACGGTTGCCGGTGCGGGCGACATGTCGTTTAACGGAATTTCATTTGGCGCCTTTGCGAACGGGCGGACGGTGGCGCACGACGAAGTTAGGGTGGGCGAGACGTGGGCGGATGTGGTCAGCCCGGGGGCTTACAGCATGGGCAATTGGGACGGCGGCGGTGCGAACTACAACTGGAGCACCGCGGGCAACTGGGACAACGACGTGGTGCCGGTGTTTGCGACGCTCCTGACCTTTGCCGGGAACACCGGGCTGAGCAACACCAACGATTTGACGGGCGTCTCGGCCAACGGCATCACGTTCGATGCGGCCGCGGGCGCATTCACGCTCAACGGCAATGTTCTTGGGCTCAACGGTAACATCATGTTCAACGCCGATCCTGCGGCGCCCATCACCCAGACCCTCAATCTGCCGCTGGCGCCGGCGGGGAATTTCAGCGTCGATACGCGCACGAACGGCAATATCACCATCATCGGTAACATCACCGGCCCGGGCAGTGAGTTGACGCAGACGAGTGCGGGTAACGCCGGCCTCCTGACGTTGGCGGGAACCAATGTGTTGAAGGGACTGGTCGTCAATGGCGGGACCAACCGCATCACGGGCGCCACGGAAATCGACGGCATCGGTGGCGGTTCGTTCTTCTACCTGGCCGACGGACAGGTCACCCGCAAGGCGACCCTGATCATTGAGAACGGCGGCAGTTTGAGTGTGAACGGCGGATTTCAGGACGCCGCGGTCATCGGCCGTGATGGTGGCGTCGCGACGCTGGTTCAAAATGGCGGCACGTTCAACTTTAACATCAATGACGGCGCGCACGAGTTCCTGTTCGTGGGCGCGTCGGGCAATCCGAACACCCGGGCGGAATATGACCTGAACGGCGGCGTGCTCGACATGAACGGCAAAACCCTGGGCATCGCGCTGGGCGCCAACACGGTCATTACGGGAGTGGTCAATCAGGTGGGCGGTGTCATCACGAACG
>DASTWL010000064.1 GCA_035765895.1 Verrucomicrobiia bacterium
CGCGCCTCGGGTGACAAGGATTTCCGCCCCGTTTACAACATCTACGTCGCGGTTGGCCAGAAGCAGTCCAACATCGCGCGCGTCATCGCCGAGTTGGAGAAAGCGGGCGCGATGGAAGACACGATCGTGGTCGCCGCCGGCGCCGACGCCCCGGCGTCCGCCCAGTATCTCGCGCCGTTTGCCGGCGCGGCGATGGGCGAATGGTTCATGGACAACGGCATGGATGCACTCATCATTTACGATGATCTCTCCAAGCAGGCCGTGGCTTACCGCCAGGTGTCGCTCGTGCTGAAGCGCCCGTCCGGTCGTGAGGCGTATCCCGGTGACGTGTTCTATCTCCACAGCCGCCTGCTCGAACGCAGCGCGCGCGTCAACGAGAAGAACGGCAACGGTTCGCTCACCGCGCTCCCCATCATCGAGACGCAGGCGGGCGACGTGTCCGCCTACATTCCGACGAACGTGATTTCCATCACCGACGGTCAGATTTATCTCGAAACCGACCTGTTCTATCAAGGTGTGCGCCCGGCGATTTCCGTCGGTCTCTCCGTGAGCCGCGTCGGTTCCGCCGCGCAAATCAAGGCGATGAGGCAGGTGGCCGGCCGCATCAAGGGCGACCTCGCTCAGTTCCGCGAGCTGGCGGCCTTCGCCCAGTTCGGTTCCGATCTCGACGCGAAGACGCAGGCCATTCTCGAGCGCGGCAAGCGCATCGTGGAATTGTTCAAACAGAACCAATACAACCCGATTGCCGTGGAAGTGCAGGCCGCCGTGTTGTGGGCGATGCAGAACAACTTCCTCGACGACGTCGCGGTCGAAAAGGTGAAGGATTTCCAGACGAAGCTGACTGACTTCCTGACGAGCCGGAAGACGGCCCTGCTCGACAAGATTCGCACCGAGAAGGCGATCAGCGACGCGCTGGCGGGCGAACTCAAGGCCGCCGTCGCCGAGTTCAAACAAACCTATCGTTAATTTAGTCAACGCAGCCGCTCATGCCGAGCACACGCGACATCCGCCGACGCATCAAGTCGGTCAAGAACACGGCGCAGATCACGAAGGCCATGCAGATGGTGGCCTCCGCGAAGATGCGCAAGGCGCAGCAGGCCGCCCTCGCGGGCCGGCCTTACGCCGCGTTGATGAACAAGGTGCTGGCGCACGCGACCGCCGGCGCGGGCGACTTCGCACATGCACTGCTCGATAAGCGCGAAATCCGCAAGCGGGCGGTGATTCTGATCAGCACGGACAAGGGGCTTTGCGGCGCGTTGAACACGAACTTGCTGCGCGAAGCCGCGAAGTTTGACAAGGACACGACGGTGTTCATCTGTGCCGGGAAGAAGGCAGCGCAGTGGGCCGCGCGGACCCGGCGCACCATCGCCGCCGAGTTCACCTACAAGGACAACCCGCAATTTGCCGAGGCCCGCGCCATTTCCAAGTTTGCCCAGGACCTGTTCATCAAGGGCGAGGTGGACGAAGTGGTGGTGCTCTTCACGAACTTCATTTCGACGCTGACGCAGAAGCCCGAGGCGCGGCCGATGCTGCCGATTGCCGAAATCAACGGCGTCCATGCTGGCGTGCACGGCGAACGGCCGACGCTGCCGCTGGAGCAGACCACCACGGAATATTTGTTTGAGCCCTCGGCGGAGGCGGTGCTCGGCGAACTGCTGCCCCGCGCGCTGAATTTTGAGATTTACCAGTTCCTCCTCGAAGCCAAGGCGTCCGAGCACAGCTCGCGCATGGTGGCGATGAAGAACGCAACCGACAACGCCAAGCAACTCATCAAGAGCCTGACGCTCGAATACAACAAGCTGCGGCAGGCCAACATCACGAAGGAACTTTTGGAAATCACCACCGCCCAGATGGCGATGGGCTGAGGACCAGACCCCAATTCTAAGCGCCCATGAACAAAGGCAAAATCGTTCAAATCATCGGCCCGGTCGTGGACATCGAGTTCCCCGGCCAGCTCCCGGCCATTTACAATGCGCTCACCGTGGATTTCACGCCGCCCGGCGGCGTGCCCACCAAGTTGACGCTCGAGACGCAGCAGCATCTCGGTGACAACTGGGTCCGCTCCGTCGCCATGAGCAGCACCGAAGGTCTCAAGCGCGGCATGGAGATCACCGACACCGGCAAGGCCATTGCCATGCCTGTGGGTGAAGGCGTCATGGGCCGCGTGTTTGACGTGACCGGGCAGGCCGTGGACGAGCAGGGCGGCGTCAAAGCCGACAAGTTTTACCCGATCCATCGCGAAGCGCCCGCGTTGGTGGACCAGTCCACCACGCCGCAGGTGCTGACCACCGGCATCAAGGTCATCGACCTCATCTGCCCCTTCTTGAAGGGCGGCAAGGTCGGCGCGTTCGGTGGCGCCGGCGTCGGCAAGACCGTCGTCATCATGGAGCTCATCAATAACATCGCGAAGCTGCACGGCGGCGTTTCGATGTTCGCGGGCGTCGGTGAACGCACGCGCGAAGGCAACGATCTTTACAACGAAATGATCGAGGCCGGCGTCATCAAGGTGAAGAAGGACGCCAAGGGCCATCCGGTGAAGGGCGAGAACGGCCTGCCGATCATCGAGGAAGGTTCCAAGATCGGTCTGGTGTATGGCCAGATGAACGAGCCCCCCGGCGCGCGTCTGCGCGTGGCGCTTTCGGCGCTCGCCGTGACGGAATATTTCCGTGACGAAAAGAATCAGGACGTGCTCCTGTTCGTGGACAACATTTTTCGCTTCTCGCAGGCGGGTTCCGAAGTGTCCGCGCTCCTCGGCCGCACGCCGAGCGCCGTCGGTTACCAGCCCACGCTGGCCGCCGAAATGGGCAACCTCCAGGAACGCATCACCTCGACGAAGAAGGGTTCCATCACATCGTTCCAGGCCGTTTACGTGCCTGCGGACGACTTGACCGACCCCGCGCCGGCCACGACGTTCGCGCACTTGGATGCGACCATCGTGTTGGAGCGCTCCATCGCGGAACTCGGCATTTATCCCGCCGTGGATCCGCTCGCATCCAATTCCCGTGCGCTCGCGCCTGAGTTCGTTGGTGAGGAACACTACAACGTCGCTCGCGGCGTGCAGAAGGTGCTTCAGCGCTACAAGGATTTGCAGGACATCATCGCGATTCTCGGCATGGACGAGCTTTCGCCCGAAGACAAGCTCACGGTGTTCCGTGCGCGCAAGATTCAACGCTTCCTCAGCCAGCCGTTCTCGGTGGCCGAAGTGTTTACCGGCCGTCCCGGCAAGCAGGTGCCCGTCGCGGAAACCGTGCGCGGCTTCAAGGAAATCCTCGAAGGCAAGCACGACGACGTGAACGAAATGAACTTCTACATGAAGGGCGGCATCGACGAGATCAACGAGGCGTAATTTGTGGGATCGTTGCATCGTTACCCCGCTGCAACGGTTCGCGAATCAACGATTCAACGAACATAATGGCCAGCACGCTCAAATTGGAAATTGTCACACCCGAAGCGGTGACCTACTCCGACGACGTCGAAATGGTCACCCTGCCGGGCATTGAAGGCGAGATGGGCATCTTTCCGCAGCACGTGCCGATGATGACCCAGATAGCCCCGGGCGAAATCAGTGTCCGCAAAGGCGGGCAGGATAGCCTGCTGGCCGTGGGCGAGGGATTCGTCGAAATCACCGCCGACCGGGTTTCGGTTCTGACCGACATGGCCGTGCGTGCCGAAAACATCGACGAAGCGGCGGCCGAGGCGGCCCGCAAGCGCGCGGAAGCCCGCCTCGCCGAGAAGCTCAATGGCGAGGAAGAGGCGTTGGTCCGTGCCTCCTTGAGCAACGCCCTCGCGCAAATCAACGTCAAGCGCCGCGTCCGGCACTGAGCCGTCTGCGATTTCGCGTCTTTCCACCAGCCACCGCGAGCGTGCGGTGGCTTTGGTTTTTCCGGCCTGTGCCGGTTGACGTCCGGGCGGGTTTCGGCCAGCGTGCGCCGTGATGGAACAGTTGCCGGCCTTTACCCTTGTCCTCATCGTCTCCACGGTGATGGTCTCGCTGCGGGCCTTCCAAAGCCCGGCGTTGCGCGAAAAACTCATCTTCGAGCCGCGGGCGATTCTTGAGGGGCGGGAATACCATCGGCTGCTCACTTCGGCGTGGCTGCACCTCGATGGCAATCATCTCTTTGGCAACCTGTTCACGCTCTACTTTTTTGGGCGCGACATCGAACTGGGAATGGGCGCCGGAGTGATGCTGGGCATCTACTTCGCCAGCATCCTCGGTGGCGGCCTGCTTTCACTCTGGCTGCACCGGCATCATGAGTATCGCGCGCTCGGCGCTTCGGGCGGCGTGTGCGGCATCCTGTTCGCGTGGATCCTGTTCTTCCCCGGCGGCGGCATATTCCTGTTCTTCATCCCGATTGGAATTCCCGGCTGGCTGTATGCCATCGGCTACCTGGCGTATTCGTTCTTCGCGATGAAACACGGCTGGAGCAATGTCGGTCACGACGCGCACATTGGCGGGGCGGTGATCGGACTCCTGCTTGCGGCAGCGATTCAACCCGCGGCCGTCGCGCAATCGCCCTGGCTGTTCATCACGATTCTTGCGGCGGGCGGCCTGATGTTCCTTTATCTGTGGAAAAACCCGCTGAGGCTGCCGCTGAAACATTTTCTTCCCGAGCGGCGTTCACCGCCAAAACCGCGGCCGCACCATCCGTCCGGGCCGGCGGAGGACGAGGTGAATGCGGTGTTGGAAAAAGTTTCGCGCCGCGGCATCCAAAGCCTCAGTGCGAAGGAGCGGCAAATCTGGAACGGGCGGCCCGGAAGTAGCGGCAGTCGTGGAGGCATTAACCTTCGTTCGCCAGCTGCAGAGCCTCGTCCCTCACCGCATCAGAGAGATACAAGCCACCTTTGGATTCAAGCTGGTCCAGCGTGTTGCGGACGGACTTGATGCAGCCCAGCCTCCTGGCTTGGACGATCATGCCGACCAGGCCAAAGCAGGGAATGTGCAGCCGTCGGGCGGCGAGCCGGGCTTTACGATCATCGGTCAGCAGCAAGCGGACATTCAATTCCCTGGCCAGCAACAACGCTTCAGCCTCCCCGCGCCCGAGCAGTTCAGTTCCCGGCAGACGCCCTTCTGGATTGGTCACCGGACGAAGCTCGATGAATGCGGGAAGTGCCGTGTGAAAGGCGCTCAACTCGTCCCAAACGGCCTGTGGAACGAGAACGCATTCAAACAACCGCTGAAGGAGGTGCTGTTCTCCGGCTTTGAGCAGGGTGGTAATGGCGGTGGTATCGCTGACGACACTCATGCCTGTTGATTCAGGGTTTTTCGTTCAGCGTGGCAAGGTCCGCCCGCAAATCATCCGGACCGTAATTGATGGGAATATGTCTGCGCCCCAGTTCGCCCAGCATTTGCACGGAGGAAATGCCCGCCACTTCCGCCGCCCGTCCAAGGGAAATTTCCTCCCGTTTGTAGAGGCCAATGGCGATATCCACCAGCGCGTCCTGCTCGCTCAGGCTGAGGTTCCCGAGCCGTTCAGATGGAATTGTGAGCGTCATAACGGAGCCAAGTTAGTCTTAATCTCAAGCGCGGGCAACTTGTCAGAACGGAACACGCATTACGCCTCACTTCGGCTTCATCTGCGGGAAGAGGATCACGTCGCGGATGCTTTCCTGGCCGAGGAGCATCATGCAGAGACGGTCAATGCCGATGCCGATGCCGCCGGCCGGGGGCATGCCGTGTTCGAGGGCGACGAGGAAATCGTCGTCCAATTTCTGCTGCTCGCCGCCGGCCTGGTGCTCCAGCGTGGCGCGTTGCACGATGGGATCGTTCTGCTCGGTGTAGCCGGGCGAAATCTCCTGCCCGTTGATGCAGCACTCGAAGACCTCGACGGTCGTCGGGTCGTCGGGGGAAAGCTTGGCCAGCGGCACGAGTTCCTTCGGCAGGTGCGTGACGAATGTGGGGTTGATGAGCGTGGGTTCAACGAGCTTCTCGAACACCGCGCCGGTCACTTCAAAGTCTTCGTAGCCGGTGGCGATTTCGCCTTCCATCTTCAACTCCTCGATGGCGACGCGACGGCGTTCGGCGGGACTGAGCGCGAACCAATCGGCAACTTTGCCCTCGGTCTTCTCGGCGACTTTTTCGCGGACGAGGTCTTTATATTTTGCGCACTTCCACGGCGTCTGTAGGTCGATTATTTCCTCTGTTGTCAGCTTCTCAAGCTCGGCAAGGTGTCGATCGACCTGTGGAGCCCAAGAATCTAATCCGGCTGGATGATCTGGATCATTCCAGTTCTTAAGTGCTTCTTTTGTTCGTTCGAACAGGGGGCGAATATCATTCAAGGCTGCGCGGGCAATTTCCCAATGCGGCTTTTCACTTCGGCTTGAATTGTATTTCTCACGCGCTTTGAAGATCTCACCAAGCAGCGATTTGGCAGCGTTGTGTTCTGCGGACGATGAACTTGAGGTTGCTTCAATAAACCGCCCTAAATTAGACGAGCAATAGACTAACGATTGCAGAATCTCCCTGCTCGTTTCGCCATGTCGCACGCGTGGGAACTTCAGTTTCCTCTCGGGAAATACGCTTTTTGCAATGTGAACAATCAGCGATTCTACGGTGCTCTTCATCGTCTCGTAATCGCCAAACGCGCAGTAGGCTTCAAGCATCGTGAACTCGGGATTGTGCCGGCGCGAGAGGCCTTCGTTGCGGAAGTTCTTGCCGATCTCGAACAGCTTGTGGATGCCGCCGACGAGCAGCCGCTTGTGGTAAAGCTCCAGCGCGATGCGGAGATAAAATTCGCAGCCGAGCGCGTTGTGGAAGGTCTTGAACGGTTGCGCCGCCGCGCCGCCGGGAATCGCCTGCATCGCGGGCGTCTCGACTTCCACGTAACCGCGCCCATGAAAGAACTGGCGAATCTCATGCACGATGGCGCTGCGCTTGAGAAAGGTGGCGCGCACCTCGTCGTTCCCGATGAGGTCGAGGTAGCGCTGGCGGTAGCGGATTTCGGTGTCTTCAAGGCCATACCACTGGCCGGGCGGTGGGCGGAGCGCCTTGCCGACGATGGTGAAGCGCTCGACCTTCACGCTCGGCTCGCCGGTCTTGGTGCGGAACATCGTGCCCTTCACACCGATGAAGTCGCCCATGTCGAGATGCTTGAAGACGTCGTATTGCTCGTCGCCGAGGACGTTCTTCTGTGCGTAAATCTGCACGCGGCCCGAAGTGTCCTTGAGGTCCATGAACTGGCTTTTGCCCATGTCGCGGTGCGCGGTGATTCGGCCGGCGACGGCCACGGGGGCGCCTTCGGTGAGTTCGCCGGCTTCAAACTTCGTGCGCGCCGCGCCACATTCGGTGTCGGGCGTGAACTTGTTCATAAAGGGGTTGAGACCCTTGGCGTTCAGCGCGGCGAGCTTGGCCTTGCGTTGTTCGATCAATGAATTCGTGTCGTCCATGGACATGCGACACACATGAAACACGATGCGGCCACGCCCGCCAAGTCTGGAGACGGGGCGAATTTGGAACTCAGGAAATCAGGAACCTCGGACTGTAACCGCGGAGGCGCGGAGGCGCAGAGATGCAGAGAATGAAGGCCTGCTCTCCTCTCCGCGCCTCTGCGCCTCCGCGGTGAATCTTGTTTTACCAGCCACTCCGAACTTCTTCTGGTCCGCGGCCTTGTTCGCGCAGGTGGCGGAGGCTCAAGGCGTCGTGGCGCTTGGCAAGGCGGGTGCCATGTGCGTCCGTCAGCAACGGGCAATGAAAGAAAGCCGGCGCCGGCAACTCCAGCGCCTGGTAGAGCAGGATCTGGCGTGCGGCGGAGACGAGCAGGTCCGCCCCGCGGACGACTTCCGTGATTTGCATCGCAGCGTCATCGGCGACGCAGGCGAGCTGGTAGGCGGGCACGTCGTCGTGCCGCCAGATGACGAAGTCGCCGAAGTCACGTCCGGCGATGAACCGCTGGGGGCCGAGATTGCCGTCCACGAAGGAAATGGTTTCGCCGTCGGGAACGCGGAAGCGCCAGGAGAAGCGGAGTGATAAGTGACGAGTGATGAGTGATGAGTTGGTTGCCTGCCCCGGCTGCTTGTCACTTGTTACTCGCCACTCATCACCCTTGTTCCGACAGGTTCCCGGGTAAATCGCTTCGTCATCGGCGGCGTGCGGGGCGGTGACGGCGGCCTGGATGTCTTTGCGGGAACAGGTGCAGGGATAAACCGCGCCGCGTTCAATGAGTTTGTTCAGCACGTCGCGATAGAACGGCAGGCGCTCGCTTTGGTTGTAGGGCGCGAACGGTCCGCCACAGTCCGGGCCTTCGCTCCACTCGAAACCGAACCAGCGCAAGTCCTCGAACATGGCGCGGACGAACTCGGGTTTGCAGCGGGCACGGTCGAGGTCTTCGTTGCGCAGAATGAGCGTGCCGTCGTGTTCGCGCGCGCGTTGCTGGGCGGTCCAGAACGTGCGCGCGTGGCCGAGGTGCAAATAACCAGTGGGCGAGGGGGCAATGCGGCCGCGGTATCGTGGATGGACGATTGCAGATTGTGGATTCATTCGCAACGGGTGGACGCTAGCCAATCGCTGTAACGCGGTAGCGGAAAGGAAAGCAGCGCTTGAACTTTGGCGCAGTTGAGCGAGCAATCGGGCGGACGCGGGGCGCCGTGATACTCCTTGAGCGAGGCAGCTTCGATGCGCGGATTCAACTCAGGCCAGCGGGCGGCAAGGAGTTGACCGAGTTCGAAGCGGCTCAAGCGTTCGGCACCGGCGACGTGGAAAAGCCCGGTGGCGTTCGCGAGTGCGAGTTCCCAGATGGCGCGGGCGGTGACGGAGGCGTCAATCGGGCTGCGGAATTCGTCGGTAAACAGGCGGAGCGACTGGCCTGCGTGCCACGCGTTGCGGGCTTGCTCGTCGAAGCCGCGATTGCCCTTGGGCGACTTGCCGCCGTTAAGCGAAGTGCGGACGATGGTGTGGCGTGGATTGGCGAGGACGATTTGTTCGGCGGCAACTTTTGTTTCGGCGTAGATGCCGAGCGGACTCACAGAGTCAGCTTCGGTGTAGTTGCCTTTGCGGCCATCGAAGACGAGGTCGGTGGAGAGGAAGATGAACTGAGCGTTGGCGCAAAGCTCCGCGAGTCGCGCAGTGACTTCGACATTTTGCACGCGTGCGAGCGCGGGGGTTTTCTCGCACTCGACGCTGCTGGAATTCGCGGCGCAGTGAATCACCAGGGCGGGGGACTCGGCGTGGAAACGACGGATGACGGCATCAGCGTCCGTGAGGTCCAGTTCGGCGCGAGTGAGGCCAACGACCTTCCAGTCCGATGCGAGCTTTTGGGTGCTGACGAGATGGCTGCCGATCAAGCCACCGGCGCCGGTGACCCACGCGACGGGGTTGGGGCGCGGCTCAGTCAACGAAGCGTTGGGTGAGGTTGCCGTAGGCGTCGATGCGACGGTCGCGCAGGAACGGCCAATGCGTGCGCGTGGTGTCCACGTTTGCGAGGTCGAGGTCGTGGAGGAGGATTTCCTCCTTGTCCGCGCTCGCCTTGCAGAGGATTTCACCCGACGTGCCCGCGATGAAACTTTGCCCCCAGAATTCGATGCCGTCGCCGCCCACGCCGTCGAGCACTTCGTGGCCGATGCGGTTGGGCACGCAGACGTAACAGCCATTCGCGACGGCGTGCGCGCGCTGGATGGTTTCCCACGCGCCGTGCTGGCGCGCGCCATACTTGGTCTTTTCGCCGGGATGCCAGCCGATGGCCGTCGGATAGAACAAAATTTCCGCGCCTTGCATCGCCGTGAGCCGCGCGCCCTCGGGATACCATTGGTCCCAGCAGATCAGCACGCCGATCTTGGCGTATTGGGTCTGCCACGCCTTGAAGCCGAGGTCGCCGGGCGTGAAATAGAATTTTTCGTAGTAGAGCGGGTCATCCGGGATGTGCATCTTGCGGTAGATGCCGAGGAACGAGCCGTCCGCGTCAATGATGGCGGCGGTGTTGTGGTAGAGGCCGGAGGCGCGCTTCTCGAAGAGCGAGGCGATGATGACGGATTTGTATTTCTTCGCGAGCTTGCAGAAGGCGTCGGTCGTGGGGCCGGGAATTTTTTCGGCGAGCTTGAAGTAATCGTGGTTCTCGCTCTGGCAAAAATATTGTGAGCGGAAAAGTTCCTGCGTGCAGATGATCTGCGCGCCACGTTTCGCGGCTTGTTCAACGCGGTCGAGCGTGAGGGCGAGATTCTTCTTGGGGTCGGCGGAGCAGGCGGTTTGCACCAGTCCGACCCGGACGGTGGAGGAGGAACGTTTCATCAAATCAGGACTTGGGCTGGTTGAGGCGGACGGTGGAATCCATGGCGCCGGCGGGGCCGGTGAGATGCGGCGTCCGGTTGGTGGGTTGCTGGTCGAACAACTCACGGATGAACTTGCCCAGTGTTTCGTTCGTGGGGCCGTAGCCGGAGTGGTAGATGTAGTGCTCGAGATCGTAGAGCATTTCATCGGCGTTCGGGTAGCGCGCCTCCACATCGCGCGCCAGGGCCTTGTGCAAAATCTCGTTCAACCGGTCGTCCACGCGCGGGTCCAGCGCGCGAAAATCGGGAATGGTGGTGTTCATGATGCGCCCACGGGATTCCTCGGCGGAGTCGCCCTTGAAAATGTTTCGTCCCAGCAGCAGATGGGCGAGCACGACGCCGGCGGAAAACAGGTCCGAACGTTTGTCGGTGATCTTGAAGTCCGCCTGTTCGGGACTCATGTAATCAGGCTTGCCGGCGACGACTTCGCCCTCCTGATCCACGAGAAAGCCCTTCGCCTTCGCAATGCCGAAATCGGTCAGCTTCACGTCACCTTCGAAGGCGATCATGACGTTTTTGAAGCTGACGTCGCGGTGCACGATCCCCAGCGAACGTCCATCCTTGTCCATTTTGGCGTGCGCGTAGGCCAGACCGCGGCAGACGCGGCTGACGATGAACACGGCGAGTTCCTTGGGCAGCTGGCGGCGGCGGTCGGTGAGCTGCTGCGCGAACTGTTCGAGATTCACGCCGCGGATGAGTTCCATCGCGATGAAGTAAACGCCGTTGGTTTCGCCGAGGTGATAGGTCTGCACGATGTTCGTGTGGATCAAGTCCGCCACGAGCTTGGCTTCGCCAATGAAGTTTTCGATGAACTGCTTTTGGTTCGCGTAATTCTGGCGGATGACCTTGATGGCGATGCGCTTCACGAACCCGCGCGTGCCGAGCTGCTCCGCCTCATAAACCACGCCCATGCCGCCCTCATAGATCTTCCGGGTGATCTCGTAGCGAAATTCATTTTGAATGGAGAACAGCGCCATGCCCGGTTCATCTTGGTGGACGAACCATTCAAGTCAAGCCTGTCGCCACCGGGCGAAACTGCTTATTTTTCTAGAAAATTCCGCAATTTTTCACTTGCGACGTCCTGCCTCGAAGCATTTACTCAGGCGCGAGTCGAACGACTTTTACAACAAAACAAAAACCTAACACGCACACATTATGGCAAAAGCACTCACCAAGTCTCAGGTTGCAGCAACGCTCGCCGAGAAGGTTGGCATTTCCAAGAAGCAGTCCGCCCAGTTCCTCGACGAGCTGGCCACGCTGGCCTACAAGAACGCGAAGAACACCTTCACGCTGCCGGGGCTCGGCAAGCTCGTGCTGGTGAATCGCAAGGCGCGTCAGGGCCGCAATCCCGCGACGGGCGAGACCATCCAGATCCCGGCCAAGCGCGTCGTGAAGTTCCGCGTCGCCAAGGCCTGCAAGGATGCCGTCCTCGGCGCGAAGTAATTGTTCGCCACTCTCACGGGCGCTCTGCTGGCAGAGCGCCCTTTTTCTTTTCCCGGATTCGTCGTAAACATCGCCCATGAAAATTGGCGTGGTTGGTTGTGGCGCGTTGGGCAGTTACTACGGCGCCAGGCTGTGGCAGGCGGGACATGATGTGCATTTTCTGCTGCGGTCGGATTATGACGTCGTGCGGGAACACGGCGTGCGCATCGAAAGCCCCGCCGGCAATTTCATTGCCCGTCCCTACGCGGCCCGACAGCCCGAGGAGATCGGCGCGTGCGATCTTGTGGTCATCGGACTCAAGACCACCGCCAACGATCAGTTTTCTGTATTGCTGCCGCCGCTGGTGGGCCCGGGCACCCTGGTGCTGACACTGCAAAATGGGCTCGGCAACGAGGAAGCCCTGGCCCGATTATTTCCGCCTGACCAAATTATGGGCGGCCTCTGCTTTGTGTGTCTGAACCGCCTTGAGCCGGGGCTGGTGCGCCACATCGATCAGGGCTTCATCCAGCTTGGAGAGTTTGGCCGCGCCGCGTTGCCGCGCACGCATGATCTTGCTGCCCGGTTCGTGCAGGCCGGCGTGAAGTGCACGGTCAGCGACGACCTCCGCCGCGCCCACTGGGAAAAGCTGGTTTGGAACATTCCGTTCAACGGGCTGGGGGTGGCCGGCATCGCTGGCGTGGAAGCAATGCTCTCCGGCGTGGTGCCGGCCGCGCTGCTGCGGCGCGACTGTCTGGCAACGGACGAACTATTGCGCGATGCGCGCTGGGCAGAACTGGTGCAGGCCCTGATGATCGAGGTCATTCACGCCGCCGCGAAACAGGGCCTCGCGATCCCGGAATCACTCGCTGACAAAATGATGGCGCGCACCAGGACCATGGGCGCCTACCGGGCCTCGACGCTGATTGATTTCGAGCGTGGCCAGCCGTTGGAGCTGAAGAGTTTGTTTCGCACGCCGTTGCGCCACGCAGAGCAGGCGGGCGCGGCGACACCGCTCCTGAAAAACCTCTGCGCGGTGCTGACGGAACTGGACCGCCGGCGTGCCGCGGGAGCCTGAGCCGCCGCGCTTGCCGCCCGGCGCTTCCAGTTTTATCGTGAGGCGCATCGGCAGTCTCTTTGGGATTTTTTAACTTATGAAACCGCGAGTCCGTTTTGCCCCCAGCCCCACCGGCTTTTTGCACATTGGCGGCGCCCGCACGGCGTTGTTCAACTGGCTTTACGCCCGTCATCACGGCGGCACATTCATTCTTCGCGTCGAAGACACCGATGTGGCGCGCAACACGCAGGCCGCGGTGGACATCATTCTCGACGGGTTGCGCTGGCTGGGCATTGACTGGGACGAAGGCCCCGTCACCAGTGACGCCACCGGACCAAGCCGCGGCCCCTGCGGGCCGTATTTTCAGAGCCAGCGCAAGGACGCCTACCGGCAACGCGTTGAGGCATTGCTGTCCCGCGGGCTGGCCTATGAGAAGGACGGCGCCATCCGTTTCCGGATGCAGCGCGAGCCCATCACCATTCCGGACCTCGTTTGCGGCGATATTGTCCGCCCGCTGACGGACCGCGAACAGATTGATCCGGATTTCGTCATTGTGCGTTCCGACGGCGAACCGGTGTTTCATCTGGTCAACGTGGTGGACGACCTCGACATGGGCATCACGCACGTCATTCGCGGCGAGGATCACATCAGCAACACGGCCAAACATATTGCGCTCTTCAAGGCCTTCGGTGTCGAGCCGCCCAAGTATGCGCACATTCCGCTCATCCTGAATGCCGATGGCTCGAAGATGAGCAAGCGTGACCAGGGTGCGATCATCTCCGTTTACATGGAGGAAGGTTATGCGCCCGAGGCGGTGGTAAATTATCTCTGCCTGCTGGGCTGGTCGCCGAAGGACAACCGCGAGAAAATGAGCCTCGACGAAATCATCGAGCGTTTTGATCTGCCCGGGGTGCTGCGCCACAACGCGCGTTTCGACATGGCCAAGCTGCAATGGCTGAACTGGGAATACATCCGCAGCATGCCCAACGAGCGCTACTACGAACTCGCGGTTCACGCGCTGGGCAAGGCGGGCATCAACGCGGCCGCCTTTGACGCGGCATATGTGCGGGCCGCGCTCGATACCGTGAAGGAAAAGCCCAAGACCTTTGCCGAACTGCCGGGCTGGTGTGATTTCTATTTCAACGAGCAGATTGTGTTCGCGCCCGAAGCCGTGGAGCGCGACTTCGTGCCGGCCAACCTGCCCAACCTGACCAGGCTGCGTGATGCGCTGGAGCGGATGACTACGTTCACTGCGGCCGACATCGAGGTCACGTTGAAGGCGACGGCGAAGGAACTCGGTGTGAAAGCCGGTGCGCTGGTGCATCCAACCCGCCTCGCCTGCACGGGCAAACAAATTGGCCCGAGCCTGTATCATCTGATGGAGGTGCTCGGCAAAGACCGGACCTTGGCGCGGTTGGGGCGTGCGCTCGCGCATCCGGGATTTGGCGGCTGAACCAAAGCGGTAATCCGGCCTTGCCGGTTCAACGAGCGTAGCGGCGGATGGCCATCTGCCACCAGACCGCCAGCGTCTGGTTGGGGCGCATCCACACCTGCCGGTGCAGCCAGGACATGGTGGGGGGATCGGCCAGCAGGCGCATCTTGTCGCTGGCGGGCAAGGCCGCCGGGCCTTGGGCGAGCAGTTTCTCCGCGAGTGTTTGCATCTCGGCCGGCGGACGGTTGAGCTGGTTCATCTGCTCTGCGTAAACCGGATTCAAACGCTTTTCCCGCAGCAACGACACGTGGATGGCGTTGAGATAGGGATCGAGCACGGCATCGGCGATGCCGGAGTTGGCAGGGCGCGGATTGAGGGCACCCTCCGCCTGCAGTTTCCACAGCCGCTCGCGCAGCAGGGCGATCTCCTCCGGCGGATGCGTTTCCTCCGGCGTGACGAAAAGCCCGAGGTCGCCCGCGCGCCGGCCGAGGGTGCTGCGATTGGTCAACACGCTGAGCGGCACGGCCAGCAGCATGCCGGCCAGCACGGGTGAGAACCACCAGAACACGCCGGGATCCAGCCGGACGACGAGCGTCCCCCACACCAGGGCAATCAGCATGTGCCAGCGGTGGCAGCGCAAGGCGTAACGCCAGGTGGTGCCGTCCGCCCCGCGGTTTTGCGCGCCCCAGTTGACGCCCATGCCAAGCAGGATGGTGATGACGAATTCGGTGTGCCACAGCATCTGCAACGGCGCGTGCAGCGTGGAGAACAGCGTTTCGACAACCGCGCTGGCGGTGACCTTGAGCAAACCACCAAAGGCCCGGCGTCTCTCCTTGTCCAGGGCCAGTTCGACGATGGCGAGGATTTTGGGCAGGAACAGTGCGGCCATGCAGATTGAGAAAATCAAAAAGGCGTGCGCCGTCGGGTTGAGCCCGCCGAGCCAGTAGGATTGCACGGTGATGTCGCTCAGGTCGGACATGACCTTGGACCAGCGAATCCAGCAAAACGTCAGCATGAAGGCCAGCCAGAGCGGACTGCTGAGGTAGCCGAAAATACCCAGCGTCAGGTGAATGCGGCTCCCGTTGCGCAGCCCGCGGGCGAACAGGACCAGGGCATGTTGCAGGTTGCCCTGGCACCAGCGCCGGTCGCGTTGCGCGCTTTCAATCAGGCCCTGCGGCCCCTCTTCGTAGCTGCCTTCGAGATCGTAGGCGAACCAGACGCGCCAGTTCTCCTTCAGCATCAGGGCGGCCTCCACGAAGTCATGACTCAGAATCTGCCCGCCAAAGGGTTTGCGTCCCGGCAGGTGGGGCAGGTCGCAGAACTGCATGAACGGCTCGGTGCGGATAATGGCGTTGTGGCCCCAGTAATTGCCCGTGCTCAACGTCCAGTAGTTCAGCCCGGCAATGAACACCGGCGCGTAGAGGCGGTTCGCAAATTGTTGGATGCGGCCGAAGAGCGATTCGGCGTTCACCAGCGCCGGGACGGTTTGAATCAGGCCGACCGTGGGATTCGCCTCCATCATCTGAACAAGCCGGACAATCGTCCCGCCCTGCATGAGGCTGTCCGCATCGAAACAGATGAAATAGCGGTAACGTCGTCCCCAGGCGTTCAAAAAGTCGCGCACGTTGCCGCTTTTCTTGCCCTCGTTGTTCAACCGCCGCCGGTAGTGGATGCGGCCCAGCGCGCCGAGGTCACGGACGAGTTCCAGCCAGCGGCGTTCCTCCTCGATCCACTTGTCCGGATCCGTCGAGTCGCTCAGCACGAAAAAATCGAAACGTTCGAGCTGGCTGGTCGCCCGGAGGGACTCGTAGGTGGCACGGATGCCCTCGTAAACCCGCGGCACGTCCTCGTTGTAAATCGGGACAATGATCGCCGTGCTGGTGTCGGCAATGGGCTGGCGCTGGTAATCGGCGAAGGCCGTGATGCGCGCCCGGTCCCCGAACACGCGCAACAGGAACCCGAAGATGCCGTGCATGCACCCGATGGACACGAGGAGAAACAGGATGATGAACAGCACCAGCAGGAGGGTGCGCGAGGTGGACCAGCCCGTCCGCCAGAGCAAATCGGCGAACATCAGGGAAACCACGCCGGTCAGCAGCACCGCGCAGGAGTAAAACAAAAAGACGCGCATTCCCCGACGCAGCACGGGGAGATTCACGATGACCGGCCCGGGGTCCGGGCCGGCCGGCGCCGTGTTGGGGTGGGAGCGCGCGGTGGACATTTCAACGATGCGTCAGGACAAACAGGGCGATGAGCAGGGCGGCAAAAAGAATCCAGATGCCGATCATTTTCGAATAGCGCACCTTGCGGATGCTCGAAAGGGTGGTGATCGGACCGAGGTGCAGCGGGCGGGGCGCCATTTGCGACAGTTGAAAGTCCGGTCCG
Organism: Verrucomicrobiia bacterium; assembly: GCA_035765895.1. Taxonomy (NCBI): domain Bacteria; kingdom Pseudomonadati; phylum Verrucomicrobiota; class Verrucomicrobiia; species Verrucomicrobiia bacterium. The sequence goes on from DASTWL010000064.1 coordinate 16,548, forward strand.
GCGCGCAAATAGGCGTCGCGCATGGCCCGGACGAATTCATCCGGCCAGGGGCCGGGCCGGAGAAACTGGTCCTGCCATTTGCCCGGCATGTCCGCCAGCAGCAGCGCCAGCCGGCCGCGCGTGGAAAGCATCTGGTCGCGGTTGGTCGGCGGCTCGTGCAATACCTCGGCGAACCATTCGGTGACGACGTGGTCCATTTCCTCCGCCGCCAGTTCGGAGGCGGCGCGTTGCGGGTTGGCGGGCGCCCGCCGGAGCGCGCGTTCAATCACGAGCGCCACGAGCTGGCCCAGCAGCACCTTGTTGCGAATGCGCAGCGCATTGAAGTAGCTTTCCACCTTCGCATACGCGGCGTTCCACTCCTCCAACGGACGCCCGGCCAGCTTGCCGGGCAACTCGGTCCAACCCAGGGTGGGGTTCATGGCGGACTCCACAAATAGGTCCACGTTTCACTGACAGTTTCACTGCCCTTCTTGAGCGTGCAGCGCAGGTCAACCGGGTCGGTGTTGCCCTGCTTGGGCTGGAGCTTCAGCACGACGCGCCACGACCCGTCGGATGGATTCCGGAAGATGAGATTGTCGGTCAACGCGCCGTTGGGACTGCAACTGGCGATGGACTGGGGCGGGTCCGCCGCCGTGAACGTGTCGAGCTTTGGTCCCTTGAAATCAATGCAGATTTCGCGCCGGCTGGGTTCCCGTCCATCGGCGCCGATGCGGGTCGCGGTCACGATGTTTTCGGACAGGTGCCGGTCCGTCTCGCGCGTCCAGAACATCGTGTAGCCGAAACGATACGGTTGCAGCGGCGCGGGTTTGTCCTTGGGATCGAAGAACGCCACGATGTTGTCGAGTCCTTCGTAAGTGGTGCTGAGTTCCACCAGGTGGATGTCGCCTTCGCTCCAGTTGCCGCGCGGCTCGATCCAGACGCTGGGCACGCGGTGGTAGTAATTGAAGATGTCCTGGTAGTGGTCGAAGTTGCGGTCTCGCTGCAACAGGCCGTAGCCGCGCACGCCCTTGGTGCTGAACTTTTGATGCCGCATGACGCTGGCATTGTTCAACGGGCGCCACAGCACTTCACCGTTGTCCATGCGGATGAGCAGGCCGTCGCTGTCGTGCACCTCCGGGCGGTAGTCGTCAAACTTGCGTTCCGAGTTTTCGCCAAACCAGAACATGCTCGTCAGCGGCGCGAGGCCGAGGGTTTTGAGCGGTTTGCGTTCGGGATTGACGGCCGCAATCGTGTTCGTCTCCCGCAGGTAAAGCACCGCTTCCACGTCGGCGATGGTGGTTTCGCCCGGTTGGATGGTGAAGCTGTAGGCGCCCGCACAACTGACGCTGTCCAAAATCGCATAGAGCCGCAGGCGGTCATCATCCTTGTGCGGTTTGCCGAGCCACCAATCCGTGAAGATGGGGAACTCCTCGGGCCGGTCCGTCTCGCCGCAGTCCAAGGCCAGTCCGCGCGCGGATTGACCGTAGCGCTGGTTCTTGCCGAGCAGCCGAAAGTAGCTGGCGCCGAGAAAGGCGCCGAGTTCGTCGAACTGGTCGGGCTGGTTCAATGCATAGAGCAGCCGGAAGCCCGCGTAGCCCGTGTTGGCGGGAATTTTCCGTCCCAGATGCGTGTCACCGTAATCAAAAAATTCCTGCACAAAGCGGATGGGTTGGGAATGCGTGAGGGTGAATTCGGTAACATGCACCGGCTCCTGATAGAGGTAGCCGGGATGGAAAAATTCCACCCGGAACGGCAGATCCTCGGCGGTCCAAAGCGCCATCTCGCGCCGAAAGCGGATTTCCCGGTATTTGTCGTAGTTCAGATTGTCCTGCTTCAACACGTCCGGCAGATCGGCGCGCGGGGAATGGAAAGGTTTGCGGGCGCGTTCCTCCGCCTGCCGGGCGACATATTCAAAATTGATCTCCGCCGCCGGCGTCGGAAGAACCAGATGGACCTGCAGGAATGCAAGAACGGCCAGCGTCAGTGTGCCCAATCTCCTCATATTCGTCGGCGAGAGGAGAAGGTAAAACGCGTGCGTTGGCAAGATTCCAGCGGCGCGGAAGGTCGGGTTTCTGTGATAAACTGTTGGCAGTTAACGATCCCTTGGCTGCGGTGGGGAAGAGGCTCGACCGGTTACGGGTTGACGCGGGCCGGTGCGCCCCGGAAAATCAGGTGGTTACATGACCACGGCCAATAAAGTCACCATTTTGCGCATTCTGCTGGTGCCGTTCTTCGTGGTGGAAGTGCTTTACTTCGTGGGCACGGGCGACGAAATCCACCGCCTGCTGGCGTTGATTTCGTTCGCCGTGGCCTCGGTGTGCGATGGCGTTGATGGTTACATCGCGCGTCACTACAATCAGAAGAGCGAGCTGGGCGCCATATTGGATCCACTGGCGGACAAATTGTTGCTCGTCAGCGGCGTGGTGGTGTTGAGCTTCGATCACACGCCGCGGCTGGACCGGGTTCCCCTGTGGTTGACCGGCACCATCATCGGCCGCGATGTCGTTCTGCTGCTGGGGCTGATTGTGATTTACATGACGGTGGGCAAGGTGACTGTGCGACCGCGGATTCTCGGGAAGGTGGCCACGGTGTTTCAAATGGCCACGGTCTTGTGGATCTTGCTGCGCTGGCCGCCGGCGGCGTTGACATACATCGTGATGGGCGCGGCGGCGTGCACGGGCATCTCGGGAATTTGGTATGTGTTGGACGGCATGAAACAATTGGGCGCGCATCCCACCAGCAGCCCGACCGTCAAAAAGTCAGCGGCACCGCCGAATGGTGAAGCGTGACGAGCCGTCGTGGATTTCCTTTTATGGCAAAAGAACTCGAACTGAAACTCAAGGAAGGCGACCGGGCGCCCGCTTTTGTGGCGGCGACCAACGGCGGCGGCAAAGTTTCCCTGGCCGACTTCAAGGGCAAACACGTCATTCTCTATTTTTACCCGAAGGACGATACGCCCGGCTGCACCAAGGAGGCCTGTGCCTTCCGCGATGGTTTTGCCGCGTTCAAAAAGAAAGGCGCCGTGGTGCTGGGCGTCAGCACCGATCCGGTGAAGTCCCACGACAAGTTCGTGGAAAAGTTCCAACTGCCGTTCACGCTGCTGGCGGACGAAGACAAGGCCATCGTGCAAACCTACGGCGTTTGGGGCGAGAAAAGTTTCATGGGCCGCAAGTATCTCGGCACGCACCGGGTGACCTTTTTGATTGGTCCCGACGGGGTGATTAAAAAGATCTGGCCCCAGGTGAAGCCGGAAGCGCACGCGGCCGAAGTGTTGGCGGCCATTTGACACGGGGCCCGCAAGCCGTTAACAATGCCCGCTCGTTCATCAATCCAGAACATTCAAAAAAGAAACAAGCATTATGGCAATCGCAGTCGGCAGCAAAGCTCCTGATTTCAACCTCAAGTCCAAGAACGCTTCCGGCGTCGCCGAGGTCAAACTCAGCACCAACCAGGGCAAGAAGAACACCGTCATCCTTTTCTTCCCGCTCGCGTTCACCAGCGTCTGCACCAGCGAAATGTGCGACGTTACCTCGGGGCTTTCCGCCTACGCTCAGCTGGGTGCGGACGTCATCGGGATCAGTGTTGACAGTCCGTTTGCGCAGGAAGCCTGGGCGAAGCAGAACAACATCGCCATCACGCTGGCCAGCGATCTGAACAAGACCACGGCCAAGGCCTATGGCGTTTTGCTGGATGACCTGCTCGGTTTTGGCGCGACCGCCGCCCGCGCCGCCTTCGTGGTGGACAAGAACGGGGTTGTGCAATACGCCGAACAGACGCCCACGCCGAAGGATTTGCCGAACTTCAACGCCATCAAAGACGTGCTCGCGAAGCTCAAGTAAGCGCTGCGGACAACCTTTGGCGGGGCGGGCGGAACAAAGTTTCGCCCGCCTTTTTCTTTGGTGGGACACATTGGATTCCGGTTTTACGATCGGCCTGGCGTCAAAATGCACAAACAGCCTTGACGGTGTGCGAACCCTGCGCCAACGTAGCCGCGTTGGTGGCAAATTCCCTTTCCGTTCAAATGAACGATAGCCTTGCTGCCAATTGCTCCCGGTTGATTGACCATTCTTGAATCTTTTTCCCGGCTGGTTGTCTCACCGGTGGTTAAGCCGTCCAAGCAAGTGACCGCTTGCGTTAATCCGCAATAATCAATTTCCATCCTATGGCCAAAATGCCTGCCAAGAAAAAGGCCGCCACCAAGCGCGCCAAGTCCAAACCTGTTGTTGAACCGGCACCGTCCGACGTGGCGCTGCACGAAGCGGGCGCGCCATCCGGTGCCGACACCGAAATGGTGCCGACCGCGGAGGAAGTGGCTGCCGAAGCCAAGGCCCAGGCTGCCACCGATCAGGCGGGCGGCCCGAAGCGCGATCAACTCCAGCCGCCCACGGCGCCGGTGGAAACGATGACCGAAGAAATCGAGCCGCTGGAGCCGCCGCGTTATGAGCGTCTCCCGAGCGGCCGTCGGGATCGCATCGCCGAATCGCTCAACATCGCCGAGCTGCAGGCCATGGACATGGCGCGGCTGAACCAGATGGCCAAGAATTTCGGCGTGGAGAACTACGGCACGATGCGCAAGCACGAGGTCATCTACCAGATTCTTCAGAAGAATGCGGAGCGGGCCGGCGTGCTGTTCACCGAAGGGGTTTTGGAAGTGCTGCCGGAGGGGTTCGGCTTCCTGCGTTCGCGTTCGTTCAATTATCTGCCCTGTCCGGAAGATGTCTATGTCTCGCCTTCCCAAATCCGGCGCTTTGACCTGCAGACCGGCAACTTGATTGCGGGCCAGATTCGTCCACCCAAGGAAAAAGAACGGTTTTTCGCCCTGCTCAAGGTGGAGGCGGTGGATGGCGAAGACCCGGACAAGGCCAAGAATAAAACGCATTTCGACAATCTTACGCCGTTGTTTCCCAACAAACGGTTCATTCTCGAAACCTCGCCGGATGAACTGAACACCCGCGTGCTGGACCTCGTTTGCCCCATCGGCAAGGGCACGCGCGGGCTCATCGTCGCGCCGCCACGCACGGGCAAGACCGTGTTGATGCAAAAGCTGGCCAACGCGATTCTGAAGAACAACCCGGAGGCCTACCTGTTCATTCTGCTGATCGACGAACGCCCCGAGGAGGTCACCGACATGGAACGCTCGTGCAAAGGTGCCGAGGTGATTTCATCCACATTCGACGAGCCGCCCGAACGCCATGTGCAGGTCGCCGAAATGGTGATCGAAAAGGCCAAGCGCATGATTGAACACAAACGGGATGTGGTCATTCTGCTCGACTCCATCACCCGGCTCGCCCGCGCCTACAACACCGTGCAGCCGCACTCGGGCAAAATCCTGTCCGGCGGCGTGGATGCCAACGCGCTGCACAAGCCGAAACGGTTCTTCGGTGCGGCGCGCAACATCGAGGAGGGCGGCTCGCTCACCATCATGGCCACCGCGCTGGTGGACACGGGCAGCCGCATGGATGAGGTCATCTTTGAGGAGTTCAAAGGCACCGGCAACATGGAGGTGCATTTGGACCGCGGCCTCGTGGACCGCCGCATCTTCCCGAGCATCAACGTGGAGCGGTCCGGCACCCGCAAGGAAGAACTCCTATATCACCCCGACGAATACAGCCGCGTGGTTTTGCTGCGCCGGGCGCTGACGGGCGTGCCGCCGGTCGAGTCCATGGAACTGCTGCTGGGCAAGCTGGGCAAGACGCGCACCAACATCGAATTCCTGCTGACCATGAGCGTTTAGCCGGAAGCCAATTTGCGACGCCGGCCACGCGTGTGGCCGGCGTTTTTTGTTCGTCGAATGATGAGCATTCGACGGCTTAAATACTGTCAAAGCCCCCTAAAGCGCCCGCTTTCACCGCTTGCAGCGGCAGTTGGGGCGCGTAGTATTCCGGTGTGAAGTTTATGACGTTCGTTGTGCGCTCGCTTGGGATCCAAGGGGCAATGGGCTTGTGTCTGGTTTTTTTCCTGGCTGGTTGCAGTCGGCGGGAGGTCACCGTTTATGAGGTGTCGAAGGACACTTCGTCCGCCAATTCCGGGCCGGCCGCGTCCGCGTCCGCGCAAGATCCGCATGCCGGACTTGAAATGGCCATGCCGTCCATCAAGTGGACCAAACTTCCCGATGGCTGGACTGTCAATCCCAATCCAGGTTCCATGCGTGCGGCCAGCTTCCTGATCACGGGCAAGGACAATCAGGAAGCCGAACTCGGCGTCATCCCATTGGGCGGCATGACGGGCATGGACCTGCAACTTGTCAACATGTGGCGCGGCCAGGTGAAACTTCCCGAAGTCACTGAAAGTGATTTGGCCTCGCAATCCGCGCCCGTAAAAATCGGGGACGACGAGGGCCGGCTGTTTGAGATGGCCAGCACCGTGCCGATCATCGACGACAAGCAGAAAGGCCGCATCATGGTGGCCATGCTCAAGAAGGAGGGCACGACGTGGTTCTTCAAGCTGGCCGGGGAGGATTCATTCGTCGCTTCGCAGAAATCCGCCTTGGAAGATTTTCTCAAAGGCGTGTCATTCGTGGCGGCGCCCGCGCTGCCGGCCGGGCATCCGCCCATGGCGGGCGGCGGCGGCATGGGAATGGGCATGATGGGAGGCGGGGCGACGGTGCCGCCCGGCAGCGGTGATCACCCGGCCTGGCAGGTGCCCGCGAGTTGGACCGAGGTGGCGCACTCGCCGTTCCTGGTGGCCAAGTTCGAAGTGGCGGGCGACGGCGGGGCGAAGGCGGACATCAATGTCAGCACGTCGCCGGGCGACGGTGGCGGGCTGTTGCCCAACGTCAACCGCTGGCGCGGTCAGCTCAGTTTGGGCACAGTGGACGAGGCGGCGTTGAGCAAACTGGTGTCGGACCTCGATTTGCCCGCCGGCAAGGCAACGTTGATTGATTTTTCGGGCAGCGGTGCGGAGAACGGTGACGCCGTTCGCTGCGTGGCCATTGTGCTGCCGTTGAATGGAAACACCTGGTTCTACAAGATCATGGGCAGCGAAACCCTGGTGGCCCGCGAGAAGGATGTGTTCCTCAAGTTTGTCCAAAGCGCGAAATACTGACATGCGCCTCGAAAAGGTCTTCGATTTTCTTGCCTCGCTGAAGCTGTCGGTGGTGGTGCTGACGCTGGCGCTGGTCATTGTCTTTTGGGGCACGCTGGCGCAAGTCAACATGGGGCTCTACAAGGCGCAGAACGAATTCTTCCGGAGCTTCTTCATTTATTGGCAGCCCCAGGGCGCCACGTGGAAAATTCCCATCTTTCCCGGCGGCTACACGGTGGGCTTTGTCTTTCTGTTCAATCTGCTGGCGGCCCAGATCAAGACCTTCGAACTGTCGGTCAAAAAATTCGGGCTGGTCCTGGTGCATGTCGGACTCATCCTTTTGCTGATTGGCCAGCTCGCCACCGACATGCTGGCGGTGGAAAGCACCATGCACATCCGCGAAGGCGAGGCGAAGAATTATTCGGAAATGGACCGTTACGTGGAGCTGGCGGTCATCAACACCACGGCCGGTGATCGTGAGCGCGTGACGGCCATTCCGCAGGACGCCCTTACGCACGAGAGCGAAATCCAGGATCCGTCGCTGCCCTTTGCCATTCATGTCCGGCATTTCTATCCCAATTCCGCGGTCACGCAGGTCGATCCCATGTCCGGCGAAAAGGGCGTGGCCACCCAGGGGTTTGGTCCACAAGTTAGTGTCCGCGAGACGGCGCGGGAGACGGACATGAACCGCCGGGACATGCCCGGCGCGCTGCTGGAATTGACCACGCCGCAGGGTTCGTTGGGCACGTGGTTTGTTTCGCTGTGGATTGAGCAGCCGCAGCACGTGCACGTCGGCAACCAGGAATTTGAAGTCGTGCTGCGGCCGCAACGGCTTTACAAGCCCTACACGATCCATCTGCTCAGCTTTACGCACGAGGTTTACCCGGGCACGGAAATTCCGAAGGATTTTTCCAGCATGGTGCGCGTGCAAAATCCGCAAACCGGAGAAGACCGGCAGGTGCGCATCTACATGAACAACCCGCTCCGTTACGGGGGCGAAACCTATTATCAGGCGAGCTTCGACACTGACAACAAGGGCACCATCCTGCAGGTGGTGCGAAACCCGAGCTGGCTGACGCCGTATTTTTCCTGCGTGCTCGTGGGGATCGGACTGCTGTGGCAGTTCCTCGTGCACTTGATTCCGTTCCTGAAACGAAAGGTGGCGCTATGAAGAAGTTTCTGCCCTGGCTTGTCGTCGGTGTGTTCGCCGCCTGGGTGCTGGCCGGCCTGCTTCCGTCCACGGAAAAGACGTTCCACACCCGTGAATTCGGACAGTTGCCCGTGTTGCGCGACGGGCGCATCCAGCCGCTTGACTCCGTCGCCCGCAACTCGCTCCGCCAGCTGCGCAACCGGCAGTCCGTTCTGCTGGAGAACGGCAAGTCGATGTCTGCCACCGCCTGGTTGATGGAAACGCTGATGAAACCGGAGGCGGCGGACGACCTGAAGGTTTTCCGCATCGACAATGACGAGGTGAAGAGCCTGCTCAAGCTGCCGGTGGGCGAGAAATATTTTTCCTTCAACCAGCTTCGGCCCAATTACAATGAGCTTTCCAAGGAAGGGCAGCGCATTGACCAGATTGACTCCAAGCACCGGACGGCGTTCGAGAACCAGACGATCAAGCTCTACTCGGCGACGATGCTGTATCAGCGCCTGAAGGTATCCCTGAAGCCCGCCGGCACGGACGACTTCGCGGCGGAGTTGAAGGATTACGAGGCGGCCATTGGGCCGGGCGCGGCGGCGGTGAGCGCGCAGCAGCAGGGCAAGAGTTACGACACCAACGCTTTTGACACGATTGTGGGCTTCCTTTCGGACTACAACCGCGCGGCGCAATTTGCCACGGGGCTGTTTGTGCCGCCGACCAATCCGGCGCACACGCATCAGGACTGGAAGACCATGGGGGCGGTGTTGATGGATGCGGTGCGTGGCGAACCACTGCCGCCGGCCGTCGGCGCCTACGCGGCCATGGTTTCCTCGTATCGCCACAACCAGCCGGTCGAATTCAACCAGGCGCTGGCCAAGTATCGCCTCTGGCTGGATGAAAAAATGCCCGCCGAAGTGCGGAAAGGCCGGCAGGAGTATGCCTTCAACTTTTTTGATCCTTTCTACAAGGCCACGGTGATTTATGTGGTGGCGCTGCTCGCGGCGCTGGCCTTCTGGTTTACGTGGGGGGAATGGCTGCGCAAATCGGCCTTCAACCTGGTGGTGCTCGCGTGGGTGCTGCATACGATCGGTCTGGCGGCGCGCATGTATCTGGAGCGGCGTCCGCCTGTGACCAACCTCTATTCCTCGGCGGTGTTCATCGGCTGGGGTTCGGTCATTTTGGGCATGGTGCTGGAACGGATATACCGCGACGGCATCGGTTGCGTGGTCGCAGCCATCGTGGGGTTCGTCACGCAGGTCATCGCGTTGAACCTGGCCATCAACGGCGACACCATGGAAATGATGCGCGCCGTGCTCGACAGCAATTTCTGGCTGGCGACGCACGTGGTGACGGTAACGCTGGGCTATTCGGCGATGTTTGTGGCGGGTCTGCTGGCCATCATCTACGTCATTCGCGGCGTGTTCACCTCGTCTTTGAAGCGCGCCACGGCGGACGGGCTTTCGCGCATGATTTACGGGATTGTCTGCTTTGCCACGCTGTTCAGTTTCGTGGGCACCGTGCTGGGCGGCATCTGGGCGGATCAATCTTGGGGCCGGTTCTGGGGCTGGGATCCGAAGGAGAACGGCGCGTTGCTCATCGTCATCTGGTGCGCGGTCATATTGCACGCGCGTTGGGGCGGCCTGGTGCGGGAACGCGGTGTGGCCGTGCTTGCGATCCTCGGCAACATCATCACGAGCTGGTCATGGTTCGGGGTGAACATGCTCGGCGTCGGCCTGCACTCCTACGGGTTCATGGACTCGGCTTTCAAATGGCTCGTCTTGTTCGTCGCCAGCCAGCTGGCCTTGGTGGCCGTGGGGCTGGTGCCACTGAAAATGTGGAAGAGTTTCCAGGAGGAAGCGGACGACGCGCCCTTGCCGACACCCGCGCCAGCCAAGTAACCCGTTCGCGCCGGCCATGAAGACGAAGCCGCACTCCGGTTTGTCAGGCCAACGGTCCTTCCGCGTCGAAGCGCAACATCTGATCGACTTCGCGGGCGATGACATGCCGGCCGTGCTCTCCACTCCGTGGCTGATCAAATGGCTTGAACAAACCGCCCGCGAAACGCTGGCGCCGTTGCTGGAAGACGGCGAGGCGTCCGTCGGCAGCGAAGTGGATCTCCGGCACCTGGCGCCAACCCCTTTGGGGAGTATTGTGACGTGCGTGGCCCGGGTGATTTCGGCCGAAGGCCGACAGGTGACCTTCCAGGTTGAGGCGGCGGACGAGCGGGAATTGATCGCCCGGGGAGTTCACCAGCGCGCCGTTATTTCCAAGTCCCACTTTCTCCGCCGGGTTAACGCCAAACGCACGGCCTGAAAGCAGGAGGAAACCATTTCCGCGTCCAGCAGCCTGGCTTTCAAACTTGATCCAGCGTCTGGCCGGACAGCGCCACCAGATAGCCCTGCATCCGATTGGCTTCGTCGTTGTCATCCCGTTGCAGATAGGCGCGGTGCAGGTTGCCACAGACGCGCATCAACATGCGGCGGGCGGACATTGGCGTGAGGAATTGCTCATTCAGGCCGAAGGCGGATTGCAGCAGGTATTGCACACAGTCGGCCTTGGTCAGCAACCGTCCGCGATTGAACGCATCGATGTAAACGGAATCGGCGCTGGACTGGTAGCGGCAGACGAAGTGCCCGGGCAGGCCGATGCCACTGACTGGCAGTTGCAGCCGCCGGGCGATGAGCAGGTAAACGATGGAAAGGCTGATGGGGTTTCCGGTGCGCCGGTCGAGCACCTGGTTCAGGTGGCTGTTCCGTGGGTCGAAATAGTTTTCTTCGTTGCCCCGAAATCCCAGTTCGTTGAAGAGGTGGTCGTTGATGCGCGCCAGTTGTTCGCGGGGCGACAGGTCCGATGCGAGCCGCGGCCGGATGCCCGCCGCAAAATCATCGAGCAGGGCATGGTAGGCCTCGGCATTGACGTCTGGATAGGTCGTGCGGGCCAGCAGCAGACTGCCGGTTTCGATGTCCAGCTTTTCACCCGAACGCAGGCAGAACGACAAAAACTCATGGTCGGCGGTGCGCCGTTCAAAGTGCTGGATGATGCGCCGGGCGTTGCGCCGCAGGGACGGATCACTGCTCAACCGGTGCGGCCGCAGCCATTCGCAGACGGCGGGGCCTTGCGCCAGGATTCGTTCCTGCACCGCGTTGAACACTTCCGGGTCGTCATCACCCAGCAGTTTCAACAGCGCGGCACGCTCCCGTTCCTCAAGCGGTCGGGTGTTGCTTTGGGAGGAGGTTTTCATGCGTGCGGGGCGGGGCCATTCAAACACTCATCAGGCTGAATTCAACGAGAATCGGGCGGGCCTTTCCGACGCTGCGCGCGTTCCAAGTCAACTTGATGCAAGGTCTCCTCGAGCAAGGTGCGCCGTTCCCGTCGTGACCGGGTCAACGAATCCACGGCGTCCAGCAGGGCGCAACCCACGGCGGTGAGCGTTGCCAGCAGGCAGACCGACCAGTAGAGCAGGGTGGCGAACGGCTGAAGCCGTCCCGCGAAGACGGTTTCACCGAGGACCAGCAGCATCACGGCCAGTCCCAGGAAGAAGATGCCGGCGAGACGGCGGATCAAAGTGGAGCGGTTCATCCTGAAGCCAACCTAGCACGGCAGTCTGGCGGCGGCGACCCTCTCCTTTTAATTGGCACGCGCGGCGGAGTCGGCTAGTTTTGCCGGCGGAGCGCGGAGCAACATTGAACATGGAGGGTTATGCACATCAGCAAGCAACTGGCCATCTTTCTGGACAACCGCCCCGGCACGCTGGCGCGTCTGGCGGACGCGATGGCCGAGGCGGAAATCAACATTTACGCGATTTCAACCAGCGACACCATTGACCATTCTGTGGTGCGCCTCGTCGTGAGTGATTACCGGAAGGCGCTGCACGTCTTCGAGGAGCGCGGCGCCCTGGTGGTGGAGGACGACGTGCTGGTGATTGAAGGCGACAATAAACCCGGTTCACTGGCGCGCCTGGCCCACAAGCTGGCGGCCGCCAAGGTGAACATCGAATACTGTTACAGCGCCACCGGACCGCGGGAAAAGAAGGGGCTGATGGTGCTGCGGGTTTCGGATGCCAGGAAGGCGCTCAAAGTCCTGAACAGTTAATCTGGCTTTTTTGGCCGGTGTGGCCGCCGTGTCTTGCCCTCCGCGCCGCCCCCCGGTTCATGCGCTTTCCTCTCCTCTACGAAATCAACACACGCTGCTGGCTGCGTGAATTGTCGGCGGCCGCGGGACGCACGTTGACCCTGGCCGAAGTCCCCGAAGCGGAGATTCAACGCTGGCGGGAAAGCGGCTTCACCCACGTCTGGTTGATGGGGGTGTGGCGGAGCGGGCCCCAGGCGCGGGCGGCCGCATTGAACGATTCCAAACTGCGCCAGGCGTATGCGGCGGCGTTGCCCGACTGGCGTGAAGACGACGTGGGTGGTTCGCCTTACGCCGTGGCCGCGTATCAAGTGGCGGAAGAACTGGGCGGGGACGCGGCGCTGGCGGAGTTGCGCCGGCGGCTGGCGCAGCAGGAGATTTTGCTCGTGCTGGATTTTGTGCCCAACCACCTCGGCCTGGATCACCTCTGGCTGAAGGAGCGGCCGGAACTCTTCGTGCAAAGTCCAACGCCGTTGCCCGAGACTTTCACGGTGGAACACGCGGGGCAAATCCGCTGGATTGCGCATGGCAAGGATCCGAATTTCCCCGCCTGGACCGACACCGCGCAACTCGACTATCGGAATCCGGCCACGCGCGAGGCGATGATTCAGCAGTTGCTCGCCATTGCGGCGCGGTGCGACGGCGTGCGGTGTGACATGGCCATGTTGCTGTTGAACGACCTGTTCGCGAAGCATTGGTCGCGCTTTCCCTTCAGTCAGCCGGTGCCGGACCGGGAATTTTGGACCGAAGCCCTCGCCGCCGTGTGGCGCGTGTTGCCCGACTTCCTGTTCATCTCCGAGTCCTACTGGAATCTGGAATCCTGCCTGCAAACGCTCGGATTTGATTACACCTACGACAAGGTGCTCTACGACGAGCTGGTCTATCACGATCCCTCGGCCGTGACCCGCCATCTGCTGGAGGAAAGTTCGCCGACGTTCATCGAGAAAAGCGTCCACTTCCTGGAGAACCACGATGAGCAGCGGGCGGCGGCGGTCTTTGTGCCGGCCGAACATCGGGCGGCGGCGCTTCTCGTGCTCGGGCTGTCCGGGCTGCGAATGCTGCACGACGGCCAGCTGACCGGCAACCGCACCCGGCTCCCCGTGCAACTGCTCCGGCGCCCCGCCGCGCCACCCGACGAGGCAACCCGGCAAATCTACGATCAACTGTTGCGCGGACTGCGGAGTTCGGCGGTGGGACGGGGCGAGGCGACGTTGCTGCGCCCGCGGGCCGCCTGGCCGGACAATCAGACGTGGCGCAATTTCGTCGTTATTCAGTGGCAGGTGCATCCGGGCGAGTTTGACCTCGTGGTGGTCAACCTCGTGCCGCATCGCTGCCAATGCTACGTGCCCCTCACGATTCCCAATCTGGGCCGCGATCACTGGGTCATGCAGGATTTGCTCGGCCCGGAACGCTACCTGCGGGTGGGCGCCGACTTGGAACGGCAGGGGCTTTACCTCGATGTGCCGGCCTACGCCGCCCAGGTCTTTCACTTCCAGCCGGGCTGCTGACCGGCGGGCGGCTTGAAATTGCGCAAATTTTTTGATGACACCGCGGCTGGGCGCATGTTTGATATGCGCCGCGCTGGCGGACCCGCCGTTTTTGGGCAATAATTTCCGTCGGTGCGCGGGGGGTTGCCCGTGAAGTTGGGGATGTGGTTCTTGGGGTCCGGAGGCGTGGGGGAACTGGTTTCACTTCGCTGGTTGGTTTCAACGCGACGGAGGGTCCACGCCCGTTGGGTCGGCGGCAACGGTCAACGGCGGCGAGGCGGCAACGGCGGTTCGAAAAATGCATTGCGCCAGAGCGTTTTGTTGGTAGTAAAAATCCGACTTTAGTCATGAACATGGACAACATGAAGGAAGCCCAGGCCGGCGGTCCGCAATTGGACCTGCCGCCAAAGCAGGGACTGTATGATCCGCGGTTCGAGAAGGACGCGTGCGGGGTGGGGTTTGTTGCCAACATCAAAGGCAAAAAGTCACATGACCTCGTCCAGCAGGGGTTGCAAATTCTCCGCAATCTCGATCACCGGGGCGCCTGTGGCAGCGAGGTCAACACCGGCGACGGTGCGGGCATCCTGATCCAGATGCCGCATGAATTTTTTGAAGGCGTCTGCGGCGACGCCGGCATCAAGTTGCCGCCGTTGGGCCAATACGGCGTGGGCATGTTGTTCCTGCCGCCCGATCCCAAGCAGCGGCGGAAGCTGGAGCTGATTTTTGAGAAAATCGTCAACTCCGAGGGGCTGGAGTTCCTCGGCTGGCGCACAGTGCCCACGAACAACACTTCGCTGGGCAACACCGCCAAGTCGGCCGAGCCGGCCATCCGCCAGGCCTTCATCGGCCGGGGCGAGGGGATGGAGGATCCGCTGGCCTTCGAACGCCGGTTGTATGTCGCGCGCAAGCGCACTTTCAACGAAATCCGGTGCTCCACGCTCGATGGTGCTCAGTATTGGTATGTGTGCAGCCTGTCGAGCCAGACGCTCGTTTACAAGGGCATGCTCCTCACCGAGCAGGTCGGCCAGTATTTCCCCGATTTGAACGATCCGCGCATGAAGACCGCGCTGGCGCTCGTGCATTCACGCTTCAGCACGAACACGTTTCCCAGCTGGAGCCGCGCGCACCCGTATCGCTTCATCGCGAACAACGGCGAAATCAACACGCTCCGCGGCAACATCAACTGGATGCACGCCCGGGAGGCGCTGTTTGAAACGGACCTGTTCGGTGATGACATCAAGAAGATCCTGCCCATTGTGGACGCCAACGGCAGCGACTCGGCGATGTTCGACAATGTGCTCGAACTGCTCGTGCTGGCCGGCCGCTCGTTGCCGCACGCGATGATGATGATGATTCCCGAGCCGTGGGCGAATCACGAGTCCATGAGCGACGCGAAAAAGGCGTTCTACGAATATCATTCGTGCCTCATGGAGCCGTGGGATGGCCCGGCGTGCATCGCCTTCACCGACGGCGTGCGCATCGGCGCGTCGCTGGACCGGAACGGCCTGCGGCCGTCGCGTTATTACGTCACCAAGGACGATTACGTCATCATGGCCTCCGAAGTGGGCGTGCTGGACGTGCCGCCGGAGAACATTGCCCAGAAGGGACGCCTCCAGCCCGGTCGCATGTTCTACATCGACACGGAACTGGGCCGGATTGTTTCCGACGAGGAAATCAAGAACGCCATCGCGCATGAGCAGCCTTATCGCGAGTGGCTGAATCAGCACTTGATTCAGCTCACCACGTTGCCTGATCCCGGCCAGCTGCCCGAACCCGATCACGAAACCGTGATGCAGCGCCAGCAGGCCTTCGGTTACACGTTTGAAGACTTGCGCCTGCTGATGGTGCCGATGGCACGGGACGGCGTCGAAGCCGTGGGATCGATGGGCACCGACACGCCGCTGGCCGTGCTCAGCAACAAGTCGCAACCGCTCTACAATTACTTCAAGCAATTGTTTGCGCAGGTGACCAACCCGCCAATTGACTGCATTCGTGAGGAGATTGTCACCAACACGGTGACGACCATCGGTTCGGAGAAGAACCTGTTGAACCCCGTGCCGGAAAGCTGCCACCTGATCGAGCTCAAGTCGCCCATCCTCACGAATGAGGAGTTCGCCAAGCTCAAGCATCTCGACCAGCCGGGCTACAAGTCCATCACCTTCCCGATCCTCTACAAGGTGGACAAGGGGGCGAAGGGCCTGGAAAAGGCCATGAGCGACCTGTGCAAAAGCGCCAGCAAGGCCATCAAGGATGGCATCAACATCATTGTGCTTTCTGACCGCGGCATGGACGCGAAGAATGCGCCCATCCCGGCCCTGCTCGCGGTGAGCGGGCTGCATCATCACCTGATTCGCGAGGGCTCGCGGACGCGGGTGGGGCTCGTGCTGGAGTCGGGCGAGCCCCGCGAAGTGCATCACTTCTCGCTGCTCATCGGCTACGGCTGCGGCGCCATCAACCCGTATCTCGCGTTCGAAACGCTCGACGACATGATCCGCCAGGGTCTGTTGCCGGACATCGATCACAAGACGGCGTGCAAGAATTACGTGAAGGCCGCCGTGAAGGGCGTCGTGAAGGTCGCCTCCAAGATGGGCATTTCGACCATCCAATCCTATCGCGGTGCGCAAATCTTCGAGGCGGTCGGCATCAACGAGGCCGTCATCGACAAGTATTTCACGTGGACCGCCTCGCGGATTGAAGGCATCGGCATGGAGGAGGTTGCGAAGGAAGTGGAACTGCGCCATCGCCACGCGTTCCCCGACCGGTCGGTCAACGGGCACACCCTCGACGTCGGCGGACAGTATCAATGGCGGCGCGACGGCGAGTATCACCTGTTCAACCCCGAAACCGTTCACAAGCTCCAGAAGGCGGTGCGCAACACGGATTACCGGACCTTCAAGGAATACTCGCAGTCGGTCAACGAGCAGGGGAAGAACTGGTGCACCCTGCGCGGCTTGCTCGAGTTCAAGCCCGGCAAATCCATCCCGATTGAAGAAGTCGAGCCGATCGAAAGCATCATGAAGCGCTTCAAGTCCGGCGCCATGAGCTATGGTTCCATTTCCAAGGAAGCGCACGAGGCTCTGGCCATTGCCATGAACCGGATTGGCGGGCGCTCAAACACGGGCGAGGGCGGCGAGGATCCGGAGCGTTACACCTGGACGAACGAGCAGGGCGATTCGAAGAACTCGGCCATCAAGCAGGTGGCGTCCGGCCGCTTCGGTGTCACCAGTCATTATCTGGTCAACGCCAAGGAACTCCAAATCAAGATGGCGCAAGGCGCCAAGCCCGGCGAGGGCGGTCAGTTGCCGGGACGCAAGGTGTATCCGTGGGTGGCGAAAGTGCGGCACTCCACGCCGGGTGTCGGTTTGATTTCGCCGCCGCCGCACCACGACATCTATTCCATCGAGGATTTGGCGGAACTCATTCATGATTTGAAGAATGCCAACATCCACGCGCGCGTCAGCGTGAAGCTGGTGGCGGAAGTGGGCGTGGGCACCATCGCCGCGGGCGTGGCCAAGGCCCATGCCGATGTGGTGTTGATTTCCGGCTTCGATGGCGGCACGGGGGCCTCCCCGCAAACCTCCATCAAGCACGCCGGCCTGCCGTGGGAACTGGGCCTGGCTGAAACCCACCAGACGCTGGTGTTAAACAACCTGCGTTCGCGCATTGCGGTCGAAACCGACGGTCAATTAAAGACCGGACGCGACGTGGTGATTGCCGCGCTGCTCGGCGCCGAGGAGTTTGGCTTTGCCACCGCACCGTTGGTGACGCTGGGTTGCATCATGATGCGGGTCTGCCATTTGAACACCTGTCCGGTGGGCGTGGCCACGCAGGATCCCGAACTGCGCAAGCGGTTCACCGGCGATCCTGCGCACACGGTGAACTTCATGAAGTTCATCGCCCAGGAAGTGCGGGAAATCATGGCGGAACTCGGCTTCCGCACCATCGACGAGATGGTGGGCCGGACCGACCGTCTGGAGCCGCGCAAGGCCGTGGAGCATTGGAAGGCGAGGGGACTCGACTTCAGCAAGATTCTTTACCAGCCGGAAGTGGGCGCGGAAGTCGGCCGCTACCGCCAGATGCCGCAAGACCACGGCATCGACAAGTCGCTCGACATCACCCAACTGTTCGAGATCTGCAAACCGGCCATCGAGCGGAAGGAACGAGTTCGCGCGACGCTGGCCGTCCGCAACGTCAATCGCGTGGTCGGCACGATTACCGGCAGCGAAGTCACCCGCCGCCACGGACCGGCAGGGCTGCCCGAGGATACGATCCAAATCACATTCAAGGGCAGCGCGGGCCAGAGTTTTGGGGCGTTCATGCCCAAGGGCATGACCTTCATTCTCGAAGGCGACGCCAACGATTATTTCGGCAAGGGGTTGAGCGGCGGAAAGCTCATTCTCTACCCGCCGGCGGGCAGCACGTTTGTGCCCGAGGAAAACATGATCGTCGGCAACGTGGCGCTTTACGGCGCAACCGGCGGCGAAGTGTTCATCCGCGGCATGGCCGGGGAACGCTTCGGCGTCCGCAACTCCGGGGTGCGCGCTGTGGTCGAGGCCGTGGGTGACCACGGTTGCGAATACATGACCGGTGGCGTGGTGGCCGTGCTCGGCCCCACCGGGCGCAACTTCGCCGCAGGCATGTCCGGCGGCGTCGCCTACGTGCTGGATGAGCAGGGGGATTTCCCGGTCAAGTGCAACCAGCAGATGGTCGGCTTGGAAAAGCTCGACGATGAAGACATTGCCACATTGAAGGCGATGGTTGAAAATCACGCCATCAACACCAAGAGCGCCCGCGCGGCCAACCTTCTTGCCGGGTGGGATAAATTCCTGCCGCAATTCGTCAAGGTCATGCCCAAGGACTACAAGCGTGTGCTGGCGGCCATCAAGAAGGCCAAGGCCGAGGGGTTGACGGGTGACGACGCCCTGTCGCGCGCCTTCGAGGAAAACTCAATGGACAAAGCACGCGTGGGCGGCAGCTAGACCGATTCGATACGTTTAGGAACCTGAAAGACATCAAGCATGGGCAAACCGACTGGATTCCTCGAATACCTCCGCGAACTGCCGCTGGATCGTAATGCCATCAAGCGCATCGCCGACTGGAACGAATTCCACGAGCACATGGATGACGCGAAACTGCGCGAGCAGGCGGCGCGTTGCATGGATTGCGGCATTCCCTTCTGCCACAACGGCACGCTGGTCAGCGGCATGGCCAGCGGCTGCCCCGTCAACAACCTCATCCCCGAGTGGAACGACCTCGTCTATCGCGGACTTTGGAAGGAGGCGCTGGAGCGGCTGCACAAGACGAACAACTTTCCGGACTTCACCGGCCGCGTTTGTCCGGCGCCGTGCGAAGGCTCCTGCGTGCTGGGCATCAATGCCCCGCCCGTGACCATCAAGAACATCGAGTGCTCCATCATCGATTACGGCTGGGAGCATGGCTGGGTTGTGCCCGAGCCGCCGCAAAAGCGCACCGGCAAGAAAGTGGCCGTCATTGGCTCCGGTCCCGCGGGCCTGACCGCGGCGGCCCAGCTCAATCGTGCCGGGCACTTGGTGACCGTCTTTGAACGCGCCGACCGCGCCGGCGGCCTGCTCATGTATGGCATCCCCAACATGAAGCTCGACAAGGAAAAGGTGGTGGCGCGCCGGCTCCAGCAAATGGAGGCCGAGGGCGTCGTGTTCAAGTGCAACTGTGAGGTGGGCCGCGACCTCACGGCGCAGCAGTTGCTGGCCGAATTTGACGCCATCGTGATCTGCACGGGCGCCACCAAGCCGCGCGATTTGCCGATTGAAGGCCGTTCCGCGAAGGGCATTCACTTTGCCATGGACTTTCTCACCGCGAACACCAAGGCGTTGCTCGACGGGCACAAGAACGGCAGCTTCATCTCCGCGGAGGGCAAGGATGTCGTTGTCATCGGCGGCGGTGACACCGGCACCGACTGCGTGGGAACTTCACTGCGCCACGGCTGCAAAAGCCTGGTGCAGGTGGAAATTCTGCCGAAACCGCCGCTGGAGCGGGCCAAGGACAATCCGTGGCCCGAGTGGCCCAAGGTTTACAAGCTTGATTACGGCCAGGAGGAGGCAGCCGCGAAGTTTGGCGCCGACCCGCGTGTTTATCTGACCACGGCGAAAAAGTTCGAAACGGATGAGCAGGGGCACGTCAAGGCCGTCCATCTGGTGCAAATTCAGTGGGAGAAAAACGAGAAGGGACAGTTCATTCCCAAGGATGTCCCGGGGACCGAACGCGTCATTCCCGCCCAGCTCGTGCTCCTCGCGATGGGCTTCCTCGGACCTGAACAGCCGTTGCTCGACAGCCTCGGTGTCGAGCGCGATCCACGCAGCAACGTGAAGGCGGAGCACGGCAGGTATGCCACCAGCATTCCCAAGGTTTTCGCCGCGGGCGATTGCCGGCGCGGCCAGAGCCTGGTCGTGTGGGCGTTCAACGAAGGACGGGGCGCCGCACGGGAGGTGGACCGTTTCCTCATGGGCGTCACGGAACTGCCCTGAGGGGTTTTCAATCCGGGAGCGCGGGCCGAACAGCCCGCGCTTCTTTTTTGGCAGATCAACCGCAAGCCGTTAAAATGGGCATGGTGAGCGCAGCGACAAAACAACGCGTGGTTTTGGGCATGAGTGGTGGCGTGGATTCGTCCGCGGCCGCCGCCCTGCTGTTGGAGCAGGGCTGGGACGTGATTGGCATCACCCTCAAACTGTGGCCGCAGGATTGCGTGTCGCGGGCCGAGGACAAGTGCTGTGGCCCGCAAGCCGTGACGGACGCGCGTTCCGTGGCGCACAAGCTGGGCATTCCATTCTATCTCGTGGACGAGGCCGAGGACTTTCAGAAGGCGGTCATCAACTATTTTGCGGAAGAATACAAGGCTGGCCGCACGCCCAATCCCTGTGTGATGTGCAACGAACGGCTGAAGTTTGGCAATCTCATCAATCGCGCGCAGCAGCTCGGGGCGGATTTTATTGCGACCGGGCATTACGCCCGGGTCGAGCGCCGTGAGGACGGCTGCGTGCTGTTGCGGCGCGGTCGTGACGTGCGCAAGGACCAGAGCTATTTTCTGTTTTCGCTGCGGCAGGAACAGTTGCGCCGCGTGGTGTTTCCGCTGGGGGAATTGACCAAAACCGACACGCGCGACACGGCGCGTCATTGCGGACTCAAGACGGCCGACAAGGAGGAGAGCATGGAAATTTGCTTCGTGCCGGACAAGGATTACGGCCGCTTTCTGCAGCAGGCCAGGTTGGTTGAGCCACATCGCGGTGAAATCGTGGATCTGCACGGGCACGTGCTCGGCCATCATGACGGCATCGAGTTTTACACCATCGGTCAACGCAAGGGGCTGGGGCTTTCCTCGCCGCGGCCCTTGTATGTCGTCGAGCTGGATGCGGCCCGCAACCGCGTGATTGTGGGGGATGAATCTGCGCTGGAACGGGCGGAGTTCCGGATTGAGCGGTGCAACTGGATTCCGTTTGCCGAGCCGCCCGCCCGTTTTGAAGCGCTGGCCAAAATTCGTTACAACCACCCCGGCACGCCGGCCACGGTGACACCGCATTCGGATGGAACCGCCCGCGTCGAGCTGCACACGCCCCAGCGGGCCATCACGCCCGGTCAAGCCTGCGTGTTCTATCAGGATGATCTGGTCGTGGGGGGCGGCTGGATCGGCCGGTGAAACCGCCCGGCGCCGCCGGAGATTCACCTTGCGGGGGAAGGGCGGCTTGTTACAGTTCGCGGCGCGGCAAGTCCACCTGAACCGGTGGTCTTTTTTATTTCCAACCCTGAAGTCATCAGCACGTGAAAATTTTCAGCGGCACAGCCAATGAGCCCCTGGCCCGGGCCATCTGCAAGAATGTCGGCGTGGCCCTCGGCAAATGCACCATCAAACCGTTTCCCGACGGCGAGACGTTTGTAAAAATCGAGGATAATGTCCGGGGCGAGGATGTCTTCCTGGTCCAGCCGACGTCACCGCCCACGAACCACAACCTCATGGAGTGCTTCATCATGATTGACGCACTCCGGCGGGCCAGCGCCAAACGCATCACCGCCGTGCTGCCGTTTTATGGTTATGCCCGGCAGGACCGCAAGGACCAGCCGCGCGTGCCCATCACCGCCAAGCTGGTGGCCAACCTGCTGGTTGCCGCCGGGGCCAATCGCGTGCTGACCATGGATTTGCACGCCCAGCAGATTCAGGGCTTTTTCGACATTCCGGTGGATCACCTTTATGCGTCACCGGTCATCTATCGTTATTTGAAGCGCAAAAAAATTCCCGATCTTGTCATCGTCAGTCCGGACGTTGGTGGGTTGAAGATGGCGCACGCCTATTCGCAGTTTCTCGGTGCCGGGCTGGCCATTGTGGCGAAGTCGCGCAAGAGCGCCACGGAGGTGGAAGCCATTGCGCTCATCGGGGAGGTGGCGGGCAAGAACTGCCTGCTGGTGGACGATCTGACGGAGACCTGCGGCACCCTGGTGAGCGCCGCGGACTTCCTCAAAAAGCAGGGAGCGAGGAAGATTTTGGCCTGCGTTTCGCACGCGGTTTTGAGCCCCATCGGCATCGAACGACTGCGCAAATCAGTCATTGACGAACTTATCACGACTGATACTGTCTTCCGCCCGCCAATTGACGGGGTCAGACTGACCACCTTGTCGGTGGCGGGTTTGTTGGGTGAAGCCATCAAACGAATTCACAGCAATCAATCCGTGAATTCCTTGTTCGCTTTCAAAGATGGACGTCCCGCCTGAGCGGTGACGGTGAGTATTTGAATTGCTGAAAAAATGAAATCTGTAGCACTTAATGCCTCGGTGCGCTCGGAAATCCGCCGCAGCGCCAACAAAAAACTTCGTGCCTCCGGCCGCATCCCTGCGGTCATTTACGGGCGCAACTCCCAGCCGCAAAATCTTGATGTCGATGCCCGGGAACTGGGCAACCTGATCCTGCACGGCATTTCCGAGAACGTGCTTGTGGATTTGAGCGTCAAGGACGACCCCAAGCCCAAGCGACTGGCCCTCGTGCAGGAAGTCCAGCATCATCCGCTCAACGGCCGGGTGTTGCACGTTGATTTTCACGAAGTCGCCGAAAACGAAAAAGTCACCATCTCCGTGCCGGTGGAAACCACGGGCGAAGCCGCGGGGGTAAAACTCTCCGGCGGCGTTCTCGAACACGTCCTGTTCAAAATCAAGGTGCGCGCCCTGCCCAAGGATTTGCCCGAGCAAATCGTTCTCGATGTGAGCGCGCTTGAGATTGACCGCTCCATTCATCTTGGCGACATCAAGCCGCCCGCCGGGGTGGAAATCCTCGGCCACAAGGAAGTGGTCGTGGTGTCCTGTGCGAAACCGCGCGCCGAGGTTGAGGAAGCTCCGGTCGCTGAAGGAGCCGCCCCGGCTGCAGGCGCCGTGGAGATGATCAAAGAGAAGAAGGAAGAAGGCGCGGCTGCTGCTGCGCCCAAGGCGGGCGACAAGGCTGCCGCCCCGAAGGCGGGCGAGAAATCCGCCGCGCCGGCTGCCGACAAAAAGAAGTAATGCCGCGCGGGTGGTGGAAGCCCCCGCGGATGGGTTCCCGAGCGACGGCACATGGAAAATCTCCGGCTCATCGTGGGTTTGGGGAATCCGGGAGCCGAATACGCACGGACACGGCACAACGCCGGTTTTTTGGTGGCGGACCAGCTGGCCTCGCGCTGGAAACTGGTCTGGCAGACCGAGCGGAAGTTTAACGCGCAGGTGGCCAGGGCCACTGTTGCGCCGGGCGTTCAGGTCGTTTTGTGCAAGCCGCAAACGTTCATGAACGCCAGTGGCGAGGCCGTGCGGCCGCTGGCGGGGTTTTATCGGGTGACGGCCGCCGGCTGTTTGGTGGTGGTGGATGATGCGGATTTGCCGTTTGGCGAACTGCGGCTTCGCCTCCGCGGCAGCAGCGGAGGGCATCACGGACTGGAGTCGGTCGAGCAGCATTTGGGCACCCGCGACTTTCCGCGGCTTCGGATTGGCATTGGGCGGCAGGGCGCGGTGCGGCAGATCACGGGCCATGTGCTGGGACGGTTTGCGACGGCGGACGAACCGCTGCTCGCAGCGGTGTTGTCGCGGGCGGCGGACCAGGCTGCGTGCTGGGCCGTCGAGGGCGGTTCGAGGGCGATGAATCAATTTAACGGGACAGTTGCCTGTCCCACCAACGAAGGAAAAGAGCAGTGAAACGTTACGAAGGTTTGTTTATTCTGAATACGGCGGGCAAGGAAGAGGGTGTCAACGACCTGGTTGAGGCCATCAAGTCCGAGTTAACCGCCCAAGGCATCAAGGTTGAGACTGTGCAAAAGATGGAAAAGCGCGGCTTCTCCCGCGTTGGCGACAACAAGTTGAAGGAAGGTTACTACGTCAACTTCATCTTTGAAGCCGGCCCGGAGGCACTGCGCAAGTTGCAGCGCCATTTTGCCTTGAACGAGAATGTGTTTCGGACCCTGTTCACCGCATTGCCGGAGCCGGCGGTGGCGAAGTAATGCCGCCCGCCGCGGAAAGTCCTCATGGCCAGCTTTAACAAAGTCATCTTGGCGGGCAATCTGACCCGCGACCCGGAGCTGCGTTACACGCCGAAAGGCACCGCCGTCGCCCGCATCACGCTGGCGGTGAACCGTGTTTTTGGCGGCGAAGATGGCCAGAAGAAGGAAGAGGTCAGCTTCATCGACGTCGAAGTTTGGGGGCGTCAGGCGGAGGTGATCGGCCAATACATGAAGAAAGGCCGGCCGCTGCTGGTGGAGGGCCGGCTCAAGCTGGATTCCTGGGAGGACAAGAACACGAAGCAGAAAATGAGCAAGCTGAAGGTTGTTCTCGAAAGCTTTTCCTTCATCGACTCAAACCGCGGTGACGCAGAAGGCGGGCCTCGTCCCGCCGCCCGTCCAGCTCCCTCCGCTTCGGCGGAGCCCCTGTCGGGCGACGTCCCGCCGGAGAGCGACGACGTGCCGTTCTAATTTTTGTTCATTCCAACCGATTTGATTTTCACGCATCACGTTTATGGCCAAGACTGAAGTAATTCTCGTTCAAAACATCGTTGGGCTGGGTGGCGAATCCGACCAGGTGAAGGTTGCTGCCGGTTACGCCCGCAATTACCTGATTCCGCAGGGCCTCGCGATTCCGCTGAGCTCCGGGAACAAGCGCCGTCTCGAAGCCCTCCGCCAGCGCCGCGCCGAGCGCGAGGCGCACGAACTCAACTCGATGACCGAGCTGGCGAAGAGCCTGCAGAAGCTCGTGCTCGTCATCAAGGTCAAGACCGGCGAAGACGGCAAGATGTTCGGCCACGTCACCAATGGCATGATCGCCGACGAGCTGAAACACCAGTTCGACATCAGTCTCGACAAGAAGAAGATTCAGACCGACCACGGTTTAAAGACCTTGGGCGAACACGAGGTCGAAATGAATCTGCACAGCGACGTAAAAGCGACGCTCAAGGTGCGGGTGGAAAGCCTTAATCCGCTGCCGGCGCCGGTGGAAGCCGAGCCGAAGAAGGAGGAAGGAAAGGCCGAACGTCGGACGCGCCGCGCCGAAGGCGAAGGCGGTAAGAAGACCCGCAGCACCAAGGCGGCTGAGTAATCCACCGCTCGTTAAAAATCTGACAGGGCAGGCAATTTTGCCTGCCCTTTTTCTTTGTTTGCCAGGATCACCAGTCCTTGGTTGGGGGATGGCCGGCCGGCGGTGATTCCAGCTTCTGCAACGGCAGCACCTGCTCGTCGCCCTTCATGGCGTCCAGAAAACGGCGCGCCTGTTCAGGCGACATTTCCCCCTGACGCTGGCCGTTTGCCGTGGCTTGTTCCGCCGCCTGCTCCTGACGCTTTTCGCCTTCGGATTTGGTGGGTTCTGACGGTTGCTGCGGCTGCTTCTGCTGCTCTTGCGGCGATGGCGACGCTGGTTGCTTTTGGTCGTCCGGTGAGGGCTTGTTCTGGCCGCCTTGCTGGGGATTGGATTGTTGTTGTTCCTGCTGCTGTTGTTGCTGCTTTTGTTCGTCGGACTTTTGCTGGTCCCGTTTCCCGTTTTGTTGCTGCTGGTTCTGCTGCTGGTTTTGTTTTTGATCCGGCTTGGATTGTTGCTGATTCTGCCGCTGCTGCTGTTTTTGCTGTTGCTTCAACTGCTCCAGCTGTTGTTTGACGAATTCGTAATTGTGTTTGGCGTCTGCATCCTGCGCATTCAGCTTCAGGGCACTGTCAAAGTCGCTCAGTGATTTTTCCCACAGCTGTTGGCGGGTTTGCGGGCTGGCTTCGTTCTGACCCTGGCGGAACAGGGTGTTGCCCCGGTTGTAGTAGGCGCGTTGCTGCAGGTTCAGGTCCGGCGCGGTCGCGGCCTTGCTCAACAACGTCGCGGCCTCGTCGAATTTTCCATTTCGGTAGGCGGCTGTGCCCGCATTCAGGGCGAGCCGCGTGTCGTCCGGCCGTTTTTTCAGCAACCGCTCGTATTCGCTCCTGGCCTTGTCAAAGCGCCCGCTCTGGTAATCGCGCAATGCGCCGGCCGCCGAACCCCATGCCAGGGGCGGCAGCAGGAAAACCGCGAGCCAAAGTGCGACCACCGCCTGTCGTTTCGCGACGGGCAGTGACCCTGTCGTCGGGGTGGATTTGCCCAGTCGCGCCGGCAACAAGATTTCGCCGAGCAGGAGCAGGATGGCCAGCGCCAGCGGCCAGTGGAATTGTTCGTGGTAATCCTTGTAGAGCCGGGCTTCAGATTCGGTCCGGGGCAGCGGTGCCAATCCCTTTTCATAAAGCGTTTCAATGACCTTGGAGCCGCGCAGCGGCAGATAAAATCCATGTCCGGCTTGGGCGATTTCCTTCAGCAGCGTTTCGTCCAGCCGGGACTTCACGCGGTTGCCGTTTTCATCGCGGACGGATTCGGGCAGCAGCACGCCCTCGGGCGAGCCGATCCCAATGGTGAAAATGCGCAGCCCGGCCGCGGCTGCCTTGCGGGCGGCCTCGACGGCGTTGGCATCGTGATCTTCACCGTCGGTGAAAAGAACCAGCACCTTGTAGCCATCGCCTTCCTTGAAGGCCGCTTGTGCGGTCGCGATGGCCTCGGCGATGGCCGTTCCTCCCTGGGGCAGGGTGTTGACGTCCAGCATGTCCACGCTCTGACGAAAGGCCGATTCATCAATCGTCATCGGGCATTCCAGGAAGGCGTCGCCGGCAAAGGCCACGAGCCCGAGCCGGTCTGACTTGGCGGTCTGCATCAAATCCAGCGCGGCCAGTTTTGCGCGCGCCAGCCGGCTCGGTGCGATGTCGTCAGCCAGCATGGATTTGGACGTGTCAATCGCCACCACGACATCGAGACTTTTCTGGTGCGCTTCCTGCCAGGTGAATCCCCATTGCGGACGGGCGAGGGCGATGACCAACGCCGTCGCGGCCCCGACCAGCAGCAGCGCGCGAAGCTGTTCGCGGGCGGGCGAAATCCCGACGGCCAGCTCCGGCAGCAGCCGTGCCTGAACGAACGCGGTCAACAAGCGCCGCCGGTTGCGTCCGGCCCACCACAGAAATGCCATCAACGCCGGCGGGACGACCAGCAGCAGCCAGAGCACGTGCGGATGGGCAAATCTCATGGCAGCCTCCGCCAGACGGTGTTGCCCAGCCCGAGTTCGGCAAACAACAACAGCAGGCCCGGCGCAATCAGCCAGCCGGCCAGTTCCTCATAATGGGTGAACCGCTTTACGTCCATTTCGGTCTTCTCCAGCTTGTCGATCTCCGCGTAGATGTTTTGAAACCGCTGCGCGTTGTCGGCGCGGTAGTATTTGCCGCCCGTCTTGTCGGCAATCTTCTGCAACGTGCCTTCGTCAATGTCCACCGGCACCATCTGATACGTGTGCCGGCCGAACACGTCCACCACGGGAAACGGCGCTTGCCCGCGGGTGCCGATCCCGATGGTGTAAACTTTCACCCCCAGCGCGGCCGCGGCCTCGGCGGCCGTCAGCGGCGGAATCTTGCCCGCGTTGTTCTGCCCGTCCGTCATGAGGATGACGATCTTGCTCTTTGCCTTGAGGTCGCGCAGCCGGTTGACCGCCGCGCTCAGCCCCGAGCCGATGGCCGTGCCGTCCTCGATCAGATGCAACTTCAGCCGGTCAATGTTCTGTTCGAGAAAATCATGGTCGAGCGTCAGCGGGCAGGCGATGTAGGCCTTGGCAGCAAAAGCCACCAAACCAATGCGGTCGTTGGGCCGCTTGTCGATGAACCGCTTCAACACCTGCTTGGCCATGTTAATGCGGTTCACGCGCTGGCCGCCGATCTCGAAATCTTCCGACTCCATGCTGCCTGAGAGGTCAATCGCCACAACGATGTCCACCCCGCTGGCATGAATGGTTTGTTCGCTGCGCGAGAGCCGCGGCTGGGCCAGTGCCACGATGAACAGGGCCAGCGTCACCCAGCGCAACGCCGCCAGCACCCGTCCCGCGCGGGAACGCGTGGGGCCGCCGATGCCCGCCACCAACTTCGTGGAGGAATACACAAACGCCGCGGGCCGCCCGCGTTGGCCTTTCAGCCACGCCGCCAGGGGCAGTCCGAGCAGCAGCAGCAACAACCAGGGATGTGCAAACGTTATGACCATCACGATGAAACGGCTGCGGCGGATTCATTGACGCCCGGGGCGGCCAGCGGGCGCGGCTCGGTTTCGTCCACGAGCCGGCCCGCGGCGCCGTGCAGGTCGCGCAATTCGGCCTCCGTGGGTTCGTAACGCGCGAATTTGACCAGATCGCAGCGCTGAAGGAAGTCGCCGAGACTTTCCTTTTGCGCCGGATTGAGCAGCTGCGTTGCCTGCAGCTCGCGCAAAAATTCCTCGGTGGTTCGTTCCGGGGCGCGGAAGTCGAAGCGTTCCTCCAGATAGGTGCGGAGCGCATCCGAGACGGCGATCACAAACGGCTTGGGCTCGTGCAACCAGCGCAACGCCGCTTCGAGCCGTTGACGTGCCCGAACGTGGGGCGGGATGAGTGGCGGCAGCGGGACCTGCTTGCGCCGGGAAAGGAACCACGCCGTCACGCCAATGATCAAGCCCGCCACGGCCAGCGCAGCCAGCGTCCACCACAACCACGCCCAGCCGCTGGGGATGGCCACGGGCGGTTTGATGTCGTGCAGACCGTTGGTTGCGGTGACTGCGTTCCAGTTCGTTTGTGCCAGCGTTGCCATGCTCAACCTCGCAACCGTCGCTTTTCCCGCGTCTCGAAGAACCGTCCCAAGGCCACCCCGTAGGGCTGATCCGTGCGCAATTGAATCGCGTCAATCCGGGCCGAGCGGAACATGCGGTCCAGTTCCGCCTGGTTCCGCCACTGACGCAGGGCGAAGGCATTGCGGTTCGCGTCCGAGCCGGTGTTGATTTCGACGACTTCACCCGACTCGGCATCCTCCAGCACCAGCCGGCCCAAATCGGGCAGCTCAAATTCATAGCGGTCCGCGATTTGCACGGCGACCAGGTCGTGCCGGCGGTTGGCCTGCTTGATGGACGTTTGGAAATTGCGAATGTCGGCCGGCTTCGGTTCCACCAGCGCCGGGGCGAGAAAGTCGGACACCATCACCATGATGGCCCGATGCGCCAGCATGCGGTTGGCAAACTCCAATGCGCCGGGCAGATCCGTCCCACGACGCTGCGGCTCGAAGAACAGCACTTCGCGGATGACGCGGAGCACGTGCTTCCGGCCCTTGCGCGGCGGGATGAACTTCTCCACCTCGTCGGTGAAGAGGACGAGGCCCACCTTGTCGTTGTTGCGGATGGCGGAGAAGGCGAGCACGGAGGCGATCTCGGCGGCGAGTTCCCGCTTGGACTGCGCCTGCGAGCCGAACCGCCCGGAGCCGCTGACGTCCACCACGAGCATGAGCGTGAGTTCGCGTTCCTCGACGAACTTCTTCACGAACGGATGGTTCATGCGCGCGGTGACGTTCCAATCGATCGAGCGCACCTCGTCGCCGGGCTGGTATTCGCGCACCTCGTCGAAGTTCATGCCCTGGCCCTTGAAGACGGAATGATACTGGCCCGCGAGCGTTTCCGTCACGATGCGGTTCGTGCGAATCTCAATCTGCCGGATTTTTTTGAGGATCTCGCGGGGGATCATAGTCTTTGCTCAGTTACTTAATGATCCGGAAGCATCCAAAGAGTGAGAGCCAAGCCAAACGCGCAACTGACCTTTAACCACACCTGATGTTTCTATTTCAACAAGCATCACATCGAGGCGACGATGAGGTGTGACTGTAAAATAGTAATACTTTATCTGGCTGCCGCCCCCATCGTAGCCGCCTGCCATATTGGTGTGTTTTCCAAACAGTTTTTCGAGTGCCGATGCTGAACGTGCTTGTAGAACCTTTTCAACCGGCGGAAGCGATTTTTTGTATACCGCTTCGAACCAAAAAGAATCTCCTTCTCCATCCAGTCTCACTCTTGATCCATCCCCCCAGCGGTCACGGTTTACTGAGCGAATAACAACTTTCCGCTCGGTGGCGCTGCCAACCCACTCTTCTTGGTGTTTCGGATTGAGAACCATTTCAATCGGTTGCGACAGTTTGTTGGTTACTTGATGGTTGCTTTCAAGCGCTTCAGCTAGAGGAGGCCAGACTGGCGAAGCTTCGCGCCGTGGCGTCGTTGAGCAACCGCTCAGCACACTGAAGCAAACCAATGAAATCCAGATGATAGGCTCGACCCGCATACGACTCACGGCACAGGCAACTCATCAAAAATCTTCTGGATGATGTTCTCGCTGGTCTTTTCCTCGGCCTCGGCTTCGTAGGTGATGGCCACGCGGTGGCGCAGCACGTCCATGCCGATGCTCTTCACGTCCTGCGGGGTCACGTAGCCGCGGCCCTTGAGGAACGCATACGCCTTGGCCGCTAGCGTCAGCGCGATGGTCGCGCGCGGCGAGGCGCCGAGCTGGATGAATTCCTTTACCGCAATCTTGTAATGGTCCGGGTCACGCGTGGCGCAGACCACGTCCACGATGTAGTCCTTCACCTTGTCGTCCACGTAGATGTCGTTGATGACTTCGCGGGCCTTGAGGATTTGCTGCGGGTCCACGACGGCTTCGGTATGCGGCTGACCGCTGGTGCGCGCCATCATGTCGAGGATTTGCCGTTCTTCGGTGCGCGTCGGGTAACCGATTTTTAGCTTCAACATGAAGCGATCCACCTGTGCCTCAGGCAGGGGATAGGTGCCTTCCTGTTCGATCGGGTTCTGCGTCGCGAGCACGAGGAAGGGTTCCTCCAGCCGGTAAGTCTGGTCGCCGATGGTGACCTGCTTTTCCTGCATGGCTTCGAGCAGGGCGGATTGCACCTTGGCGGGCGCGCGGTTGATTTCGTCGGCGAGGACGAGGTTGGCAAAGACCGGGCCCCTGCGCGTGGTGAAGTTGCCGGACTGCGGGTTGTAAACCTGCGTGCCGATGACGTCGGCGGGCAGCATGTCGGGCGTGAATTGCAGGCGGGCGAACTTCACGTGCATGCAGTTTGCCAGCGACTTCACCGCGAGCGTCTTGGCCAGGCCGGGCACGCCTTCGAGGAGGACGTGTCCGTTCGCGAGCAGTCCGATGACGAGCCGCTCGGTGAGGTATTGCTGGCCGACGATGACCTTGCTGAGTTCGTTGAAGAGCGGGCGGGTGAAGGAGCTGGCTTCCGCAACCGCCGCGTTGATGGCCGTTAGTCCCGTGTTCATGGTCGCAAAATGTTAACGACAGAAAGACAGGCAGGCCAGCAGGGTGTTCAAAAAATCCGGGGAAAACGGAAGCCGCGGGCCGCGTCCAATGCCCACGAAGGCTGTCATCCAGGCCGGCATGATAAAAAAATTTGCGTCCGAAAATTCTCGCGAGCCGCCGCCGGTTTTTCCAAACTCCGCCCGATGTCGAACCAACCCGTTGCCGCTCCTGCTGCGCCCAGCAAAGCGCAGGTGTTTGTGCGTCGCTTGGGGAGCTCCTTGCTGCTGTGGGCCGTCGTCATCGGAGCGTTGTTCTCGGGCAACCGCTTTCTGTCCGATTACGTGTTTCTCGCCATCATGCTGGTGCTCTCCGTGGCGGGATTGCTCGAGTTCTACGGCATCGCCCAAAAGCGGGACCTGGTTTGCTTCAAGGGCTGGGGCATCGCGGCGGGCGTGTTGATGACGGTGGGCATCTTCCTGCATTGCACGGGCAAGCTTGGCATTCACAATTCGCCCTCGCGCGTCAACGATTTCGAGACAAGCTTCCTCATCCTGTTCGTGCTCGGGCTCTGCGTGCGCCAGTTCATGGCGCGGAGCAACACCGCGGGCATCGTGGCGATCTCCACGACCCTCTTCGGCCTGATGTATGTGCCGTGGCTGTTGAACTTCATCACCCAGATCAACTATTTCCCCGTGCTCACGCCGGGCGACGGGACGTTCTTCGTGCTCTACTTCATCCTCGTGACGAAGTTCAGCGACATGGGCGCCTACGCGGTTGGTTCGTTGATTGGCAAGCACAAGATGATTCCGCGCATCAGCCCCGGCAAAACGTGGGAAGGTTTCGGCGGGGCAATCCTGGTTTCCACCATCGCCAGCGTGGTGTTCGCTCATCTGGCCAAGGCCCACCTGCTGGGAATGAACCTGAAACACGCCATCATCCTCGGGGTGATTCTCAGCGTCAGTGCGGTCATCGGCGACCTGATTGAATCGCTCTTCAAGCGTGAAGCGGGCCTCAAGGATTCCGGCAAGCTGTTCCCGGGGATTGGCGGCATTCTCGATCTGCTCGACAGCCTTTTGTTCAACGCGCCCATCATGTATCTCTATCTGCGGCACATTCTGACGCATCCCTGATAACAATGAAGAACGTCGTCCTGCTCGGCTCGACCGGCTCCATCGGCACCTCGACCCTCAAAGTGGCCGGGGACTTGCCCGACAAAATCCGCCTCGTCGGCCTGGCGGCGGGCAACAATTCCGAGTTGCTGCTCGATCAAACGCGCAAATTTCAGCCGGCGGCCATTTCCATCAGTGACCCGTCCAAGGTGAAGGAACTCAGCGACACCCTCGGCACGGCCGTGGAAGTTTATTCCGGCGATGACGGTCTGCTGAAGCTGGCCACCATGCCCGGGGCGGACATCGTGTTGATTGCCATCGTGGGCACGGCGGGTTTGCAGCCGGCCTTGGCGGCGATCCGCGCGGGCAAGGACATCGCCATTGCCTCGAAGGAGATCCTTGTCATGGCCGGTGAGATCGTGATGCGCGAGGCGCGCAAGGCCGGCGTGCGCGTGCTGGCCGTGGACAGCGAACACTCCGCCATTTTTCAATGCCTCGACGGCAAACCGCCGGGATCGGTGCGCAAGCTCTGGCTGACCGCGAGCGGCGGCCCGTTCCGCAGCAAGGCCGACTGGCCCAAGGAACGTTTTGGCGAGATCACCGTCGAGCGCGCGCTCAAGCATCCTTCGTGGGTGATGGGCCGCAAGATTACGATTGATTCCGCCACGCTCTTCAACAAGGGCCTCGAGATGATCGAGGCGCGCTGGCTGTTTGACATCGAGATGGCGCGCGTCGGGGTGGTGGTGCACCCGCAGAGCATCGTGCATTCCATGGTGGAGTTTGTGGACGGCTCACTCATCGCGCAGCTCTCCACGCCCGACATGTGCCTGCCGATTCAATACGCGCTGACGTATCCCGAACGGGTTGTCAGCGACCGTGTGCAAACCAATTTCCCGCGCATTGGTTCGTTGACCTTCGAGGAGCCCGATGTGGAGCGCTTTCCGTCCATCGAACTCGCGCGTCGTGCGGGCGAAACCTGCGGCACCATGCCCGCCGTGTTCAACGCGGCGAACGAAGTCGCCGTGGACGCGTTTGTGAACGGCAAAATAAACTTTCCGCAAATCACCGAAACCGTGCGTTGCACGATGGACGCCCACCGCGTCACCGAGCATCCGACACTGGAGGAGATTCTGGCGGCGGATGCCTGGGCGCGGCGGGCAGCGGTTTCAGTCTGAAGCCGCGAGGGAGAGTGTTTGGGCCGCGACGGGACGAAGGCTGATCAGGAGGGTTTGGCCAGCTTCTCCAGCGTCGTGCCTTCGCGCAATTGGAGCACGGCATTCAGCTTCGGGACGTATAATTGCGTTTCGCTGGGCAGCTTCGCGGCGATGGCGTCGAAGGTCTTTTCTTTTGCCTGCCTGAGTTTGTCCTGAACCCGCCCGGCGCCGGCGTTGTAGGCGGCGACCGCCAGGGGCCAGTCGTGAAACTGGTCATACAACGTCCGCAAATGGCGCGCGGCAGCATCGGCGGATTTTTCCGGATTTTTGCGTTCGTCCAACGGCCAGGTTGTCAGGCCAAGCGATTTGGCCGTTTGCGGCATGAGCTGGTAAAGTCCGACGGCCCCCGCAGGACTGCGCGCCTTCGGGTTGAAATCCGATTCCACCTCGGCGAGCCAGAACAATTGCGGCGGCAGCCCGTGCCGGGCAAAAATGCGTTTCAGAGCGGGTTCAAATTTTTGGGCGCCAGCCGGACGGGAACGATTCTTGAGCAGTTTGGACCAGGTGCTGGTTTCCAAAGCGGCCGAGGGAGCCGGTTTGCGGGGCGCGGGATTTTCCGGTTCCTGGCGCGGTGCGGGGATGGCTCGGTCCATCTGTCCCGCCGCATCGAAGTAATCGAGTCGTGGGCGGAGCCAGTCAGCGTAGGGCTGCGTGTCCGGATTCGCTTCGAGCAGGCGCAGGCCTGTTTGCGCGGCGTCCTTCAAGGCGGCGAGGTCGAGCACGTAATCCTGGTCAAATTCGGCCTGCAACTGTTTCAGCACGGCGCGCACTTTTTCCTGGTCCAACGTGCCGAGTTGGGCCGGCACGTCATCATCCACGTTTTCTTCGAGGAATTGCTGACCCATGTCGAACAGGTCATCCGCCGAAAGCGTGTCGTTGCTTTGGGCGAAGACAGCCAGCGGCGCAGCGGCGAACAGCAGGATGGCCCGGCGACGATTCATGACGGCAACGTTGCGCAGCGCGCCGGGGCTGGCAACCCGTAAAAGTGACGGTGCCGCGCCTTGGTGGGCACCGCGGCCAGAAGCGGGTGGCAAATCACCGCGCCTGTAGCATAGTGCAGGGGGCTTTCCGTGGCGGTCTGATGAACGCACGTCAACGGGCGGATGTCCAAACCGGGCGACGTATTGCCGAGAATACATCATGAACTACCAACCCATTGAGAATTACGGCGTGATTGGCGATCTGCACAGTGCCGCCCTGGTCGGGCGCGACGGCTCCATCGATTTCATGTCGTTTCCGCGGTTCAATTCCCCGACCATTTTTGCCGCGCTCCTCGATCACGCGCGGGGCGGACGCTTCAAATTGAGTCCGCAGATGGGCGAAGTGCGCAACAAGCAGCTCTATCTGCCGGATTCAAACATGTTGCTGACGCGCTTTCTGGGCGTGGACGGCGTGGCAGAGGTCTCGGATTTCATGCCCATCACGGACATGGGCCACGCCCACAATCTGGTGCGGCGCGCGAAGGCGGTGAAAGGCGAGGTGCACTTCCGCATGCTCATGGCACCGCGGTTTGACTACGGCCGGGCCGAGCATCGCGTGGAAAAGAAGGACGGTGAGGTGCTGTTCGTTTCGCGAGGCCGGGACGGCACCGCCCTGCGTTTGCGGTCCGAGGTGCCGGTAAAAATCGTCAACGGCGATGCCGTGGCGGAATTCAAGTTGCGGGCGGGCGAAACAGCGGCGTTTGTTTTGGAGGAGGCGGTGGCCGGTGCCGCGTCGCCGTCGTCGGTGCCGCGTTACGTGGAAGATTCGTTCAAGCAGACCCTCAACTTTTGGCGGAGCTGGCTGGCGCGTTCCCAATACCGCGGCCGCTGGCGTGAGGTCGTTGACCGCTCCGCGCTGACATTGAAGCTCCTCACGTCGGCGCCCAACGGATCAATTGTCGCCGCGCCCACGTTCGGTTTGCCGGAGGAGCTGGGGGGCGTGCGCAACTGGGATTATCGCTACACGTGGATACGGGATGCATCCTTCACGATCTACGCGTTGATGCGGCTGGGTTATACGTCCGAAGCCGCGGCGTTCATGCGATGGATTGAAGCGCGCTGCAACGAACTGAAACCGGACGGGTCGTTGCAGTTGATGTATGGCATCGACGGCGGACACGATCTGACGGAGCAGGAGCTGACCCACTTCGAAGGCTATCACAAATCGGCGCCCGTGCGCATC
Source organism: Verrucomicrobiia bacterium (assembly GCA_035765895.1). NCBI lineage: Bacteria > Pseudomonadati > Verrucomicrobiota > Verrucomicrobiia > Verrucomicrobiia bacterium. The sequence goes on from DASTWL010000064.1 coordinate 52,397, forward strand.
GGCAACGGCGCCTGCGGCCAGTTGCAGCTCGACATTTACGGCGAGCTGATGGATTCGGTCTATCTCTACAACAAATATGGCGAGCCCATTTCCTACGATTTTTGGGAGAATCTGGTCCGGCTGATCGACTGGGTTTGTGACCATTGGGAGCAGCCGGACGAGGGCATCTGGGAAGTGCGCGGCGGGCGGCAGGAATTTTTGTATTCCCGCATCATGTGCTGGGTGGCCGTGGACCGCGGCATCCGGCTGGCGACCAAGCGCTCCTTTCCCGCCCCGTTGCCGCGCTGGTGTGCGGTGCGCGACCGCATTTACCAGGACGTTTACGCGCATTTCTGGGATCGTGAACTGCAGGCTTTCGTGCAGCACAAGGGCTCCAAGTGTCTGGACGCTTCTTGTTTGCTGATGCCGCTGGTCAAGTTCATCAGCGCCAGCGACCCGCGCTGGATCAAGACCATGAAGGCGATCGAGGAGACGTTGGTGGAGGATTCACTCGTGTATCGCTATGACACCCGCAACGGCGGCGACGGGCTGTCGGGCGGCGAAGGCACCTTCAGCATGTGCTCCTTCTGGTATGTGGAATGCCTCGCCCGGTCTGGCGATCTGGAAAAGGCGCGTTTCTGTTTCGAGAAGACGCTGGGCTACGCCAATCACCTGGGACTCTTCGCCGAGGAAATCGGACCGCTGGGCACGCAGCTGGGCAATTTCCCCCAGGCCTTCACGCATCTTGCTCTCATCAGCGCCGCCCACGAGCTTGAGCGGCGTCTGGAGAAGGGCTGAGGAAGTTTGCCGGCCGCCGGGGCGGGACCGGCCGCCATGCACGGGGCTCAGGCTTCCAGGTTCGACCGGAGGAAGGCGCAGAGCGCGCCGGGCTCATTGGCCTGGACGAGCTCGGCACGGAATCCCTCATCCATCACTTTGCGGGCCAGGCGTGAGAGAATCTTCATGTGCGCGTTCGCCTGTTCCTCCTCCCGGATGGCCATCAGAATGATGAAATTTACCGGCTGATGATCAAGGGAGCCCCAGTCCACGGGCGTGCGGAGTTTGAGAATCACCAAGGAGCTCTTGAGCACAGCGTCGGATTTGCAATGCGGAATCGCAAACCCGTGACCGAATCCGGTCGAATAGGCGGCTTCGCGCTGCCAAATGGCCTGCTCCAGCAGATTGGGGTGCTCGCTGCGGCCCACGACATAGAGCTGGTTGACGGCGTGTTCAATCGCGTCCTCCTTCGTAGCGCAGTCGGCGTCCAGCAGCACCAGTTCCGGCGCGATCAACGGGGCCAGCCGGCGGGTGGCGTGTTGTTCGGTCAACGCCATGACTTCGTCGGCGGTTTCGCGGTTCAACGCCTCGGCCGCCAGTTCCCGGCAGGCCGCGGCGGGCCACGAGGCCAGTTCCGCCTTCAACGCCATGACCGCCGTGGTGGCGACGCTGATTTCGTCCACACCGAAGCCGACGAGCAACGGCATGCATGGCGCCTGCGCCCCCATCTCTCCGCAGATGCCAACCCATTTGCCCGCCGCGTGCACGTCGTCCACGATTTTTTTGAGCAGCCGGAGAAAGGCGGGTTGCAGCCGGTTTTGCAGGCGGGTGAGGCGCGGATTGGCGCGGTCGGCTGCGGCAAAATACTGGAGCAGGTCATTCGAGCCGATGCTGAAGAAATCCAGTTCCTGGCAGAGCTTGTCCAGCAGGAAGGCGGCGGCGGGCACTTCAATCATCGCACCAACGGGCATGCGCGGATTGAAGGCGATGCCCTGGCTGGCGCAACGCGCCTGTTCCTCCTGAATGATCCGCCGCACCCAGCGCACTTCGTCCATGCTGGTCACCATCGGGATCATGACCTTGAGCGTGCCGTGCGCCGAGGCCCGCACCAGCGCGCGGATTTGCGTGCGGAAAAGGGATTCAAATTCCGGGTAGATGCGAACAGCGCGATAGCCGAGGAACGGGTTTTCCTCGGAGGGCAGCTTCAGGTAGGGCAGGGGCTTGTCGCCGCCGATGTCCACCGTGCGAATGATGACGGGCCGGTCGCCGGCTTCGCGCAGGATGGATTGATACTCCTCAAACTGCTCGGCTTCGTCCGGCGGCATGTCCCGGTCGAGAAACAAAATCTCGGTGCGCAGCAACCCGATGCCCTCCGCGCCTTCGGCAAAAACCGCGGCGGCTTCTTCAGCGGTGGCAACGTTGCCGGCCACTTCCACGTGGTGGCCATCCGACGTCATGCCGGGTTGATGAATGAAACGGCGTTGATAGCCGCGGCGGGCGGCCAGCCTTTTTTGTTCCTTGCCGTAATACTTGCGGATGGATTCGGTGAGGTCAGTGACCAGCAGTCCGGCGTCACCATCCAGGATGGCCTCCCGGCCGTGGAGCCGGGCCGAGGCCAGTTCGGGAATGCCGGTGAGCGTGGGAATGCCAAACGAGCGCGCCAGAATGACGGTATGCGACGTGGTGCCCGCGTGGCCGAGGACGAGGCCCTTGAGCCGCGAACGATCCAGGCGCAGGAACTGTCCTGGCGTCAGCGTCTCGGCGACAACAATGGCGGTCTCGGGCAGCTTCACCTCCGCCGCCCCGGCCTGTTTGCCGTGGATCTGGCGCAACAACTGGGAACACACATCCCGCACGTCAAGGGCGCGTTCGCGCAGCAGCAGACTGTCCGAGGCGGCGAGAATGCTGGTGAAATGCGCCTCGGCATCGGCAATGGCGCCTGCGGCGGTCCGCCCGGGCTGCCGCAGTGATTCGTGGAGCTTGGCGCGAAATTCCGGATCGCGCGCCACGGAGCGGTGCGCCTTCAACAGGTCGCGTTCGAGTTGCGACGTGTGCCGCGTCATCCGTTCCTCGTAATGATCCACCAACGAAGTCAGGGCGGCATCCACGGTGCGGATTTCCGCGGCCAAATCCACGTCGCCGGTCAGAGGAATGGAGGCGGGCACCTGCAGGCCGCAGATCTGCACGACCTCCCCCTGGCCGATGCCGCTGACAACCGGCAGGCCGTGGCGGACCGTGGCGCTCGTCTCGCGCAGCACGGGCGGAAGCGGTGATTTGCCGTTGCTGCTGCGCGCCGGGGCGGGCGGCAGGGCATCGTCGCAGTGCGGGAATTCGCGGGTCAGAAATCCGGAGAGCACGGCCATGGCCTCGGCTTCATCGGGGCCGCTGATTTTCATCAGACAGGGGTCGTTCTTGCGGATGTCCGCGCCGACGATGGCGAGGACGCTTTTGCCATTGGCCGCCCGGCCGGTGCGGGAGTTGGTGAGGACCACCTCCGCCCCAAAAGCACGCGCGATTTCCTCGAAGGCGCTGGCCGGTCGGGCATGCACCCCGTTGGGCAGGGGACAAACGAAGTTGAATTCGAGCGACATTCCTTGGCGGTGGCCTCAACTGGTCGTGCACTGGGCGAGGATGCCTTCGGGATTTTTCAAGGCTTCCTGGACCGGCACCTGAATTTTCCGGATGTTCGCAAAGCGTTCGGGCTGCTCCAGCGCGATGTCTGTGGCCAGGATGGCGACGGCGGCGGCGTCAATTTCGGGCTGGGTCAGTTCGTTTTCGATGCCCATGGCGCCCTGGGTTTCGACCTTGATGGTATGGCCCATTTTTTTGGCGGTTTTTTCGAGTTTTTCGGCCGCCATGTAAGTGTGGGCGATGCCGGTGGGGCAGGCGGTTACGGCTACGATTTTCATGATGCTGCGGATGCCGGCCCCAAGGCCGGCTTTTCGGTTAGTTTCTTCAATGTGTTGATGGTTATGGCCGTGGTGGCCGCGCCGGCGAGAATGGCCAGCACGTAAACCATGCGGTTGTCCACGACCGGCAAAACAATGGGGCCGCCATGCGGTGCATGATCGCCCACGCCGCCCAGCATGGCGACGACGGCGGCGACCATCGAGCCAAACATGATCGAAGGGATGACCCGCACGGGATCCGCGGCGGCAAACGGGATGGCGCCCTCCGTGATGCCAATCATGCCCATGCCCAGGGCAGCCAGCCCGGCTTCGCGCTGCTCCTCGCCCCATCGTTTGCGGCCGAGCAGGGTGGCGAGGCCCAGGCCCAGGGGAGGCGTGCAAATGGCGGCCGCGCACGCGCCCATGATGGCGAAATTATTCTGCTGGATCATGGCCACCCCAAAGAAAAATGCGGTCTTGTTGACCGGCCCGCCCATGTCGAAGGCGATCATCGCTCCCAGCACCATGGCCAGAATCACCTGCGAACCGCTCTGCATGTTTTCCAAGCCTTGGTTGAGGGTGATCATCAGTTTTGCCATGGGCAGATTCAGCGCGAGCATCAGCATGCCGACCGGCAAGGCAGATATAATTGGAATGACAATAATCGGCATGATCGGCTTGAGCATTTTCGGCGTAGGCAGCTTCTTCAGCCAATTGACGATGTGGCCGGCGATCAGGCCGATGATCAGCGCTCCCAAAAAACCAGCGCTGACCGTTTTGCCGTCGATCGTTTGATTGGTGCCGGCGATCAAGCCGCCCACAAAACCAGGAACCAGCCCCGGTTTGCCGGCCATGCCGAAGGCGATGAATCCGCCCAGCACGGCGGGAAACAATTTGAAGGCCGTGACCCCGATGGTGAACATGTCCTGCACAAACCAGGGGCCCTGCGTCGGGTCCGGCCCACCATGTGCATCCAACAAATGGAAATGAAAAGCATAGGCCAGCGAAACGGCGATAAGAATTCCCCCGCAAGCAATCAGCGGAATGACGTGGGAAACGCCGGTCAACAGGTATTGCTTGTGTTTCTCCAGTATGGCCTTCATGAGACGGAACGACCCGTTGATGATCTGCACATTGGTCAGCTTACCGGGGCATGTTCCGGACCGGCGCGAGGGGCAGCAAGAGGAAATATGTAGCTTTTCTAGTATTATTGTAACTATTTTCAGCTAATCGCTTTCGTTAATCACCAGCCCTGAACATCTCTCGTGGTTCGGCGCGGAAACGCTGTCCGGATGAACCGTCTTCCGGTGGTCCGAAGTGCGCCGGGCGCAGGCTACAATTTTACCATAAAGGTCACAAATTTACGGTTGGGCGGCGCCGCAGTTTGTAGTTACCTGAGCGCCGCACACCCCTGATCAGACGAATCTTGGGAAAACCGGTCGGAACCCGGGGACATTGCGGCCGTCAACCGGCGGTTCGCGGTGCGGTTCGGGGAATTTGGTCTCAAACAAACCAGCACGTTCAATCCAATCGTATGGCCTCCATCGCAACTACGACTTCGCCCTCCACCTCGTCGGGCAACGGCAAATCGTATCGCGGCTCGTTCGCGATCATGACGTCGTTGTTCTTCATGTGGGGATTCATGACCGTGTTCAACGACATTCTGATTCCCCGCTTCAAGGAGGCGTTCACGCTGGACTATTTTCACGCAATGCTCGTGCAATTGGCCTTCTTCGGTGCCTACTTCATCGGGTCATTGTTATATTTCGCCATTTCAGCCACCACGGGTGATCCAATTGCCAAGATTGGCTACAAAAACGGTGTGGTCATTGGGCTCCTGATTTCGGCTTCAGGTAGTGCGTTGTTCTGGCCGGCGGCCGGAGCCGCATCGTATCCGATGTTCTTGGCGGCGCTGTTCATTGTCGGTCTCGGTTTTGCCATGCTGCAAATCGCGGCCAATCCGTATGTCACGATCCTTGGATCGGAAAAGACGGCGTCCAGCCGGCTGAATCTCGCGCAGGGTTTCAATTCCATTGGCACGACGATTGGGCCGTTGATCGGCGGCTGGCTCATATTTCAATACTTCGCGAAAACCGGCGCGCATGGAGCGGATTCGGTGAAAGTGCCCTACCTCGCGTTCTGCATCATCTTCCTGATTCTCGCGGGGGTGTTCTTTTTCATCCACCTCCCGCACGTGGGAGAGGGGCATGTTGAACCCGGTGCGGGTGCGTTGAAATTCCCGCACGTCGTGCTCGGGGTCATCGCCATTTTCATGTATGTCGGTGGCGAGGTGTCGGTTGGCAGCGCCATCATCAACTTTTTGGGGCAGCCCAGCGTGGCGGGCTTGAAGGAGATCGACGCCAGTAAATACGTGTCCATTTACTGGGGCGGCTTGATGATTGGACGTTTCATGGGCTCGGTGGAATTGAGCGAGATGAAGAAACGCAACAAACAAGTGCTGCTGGTGCTCATTCCTTTGCTGGCCTACCTCTTGTTGTGGGTGGCCAAGAGCGCGCCGCTCGATGCGCTGCATAATGGGACCGGGGCGTCGGTGTTTTCGCAGTGGCGCGACGAGTTCGTGAAAAACTGGGCGGTGTTCAAGGTCTATCTGCCCTTCATCGGTCTGTGCTGGTTGTTGTTCCAGTTCGGCAAGGCCATGGCCGGGCGCACCCTGATGATTTTCTCGCTGATGGTCGTGGCGTTGCTCCTGACCGCCATTCTG